>CAZWNR010000399.1:0-4421 GCA_964635665.1 uncultured bacterium
CGCGGGGGGGGGCCGGGGGTTGGGGGTTGTTTGTCCGCTAATGTTTTTTGTTTTTTAGGGCAACGGGGGAATCGGGAAATCGGGGAATCGGGGGTCGAGATTGGGATTGGGATGGTGGAAAAAGGGGGGATGTTGGAGGAGGTAACGGACTGTCAGGGGGAACCTATCCATCCTTAGGAGACTCGGAAGAATCCTACGATTGCCCTGGGATGTTGGTAAGCTGATAATTCACATTTTTTGTGATTACCGACGTTAGTTATTGCAGAAGCGCAATTGGTGGCAGGCATGGACAACAAACTAATGCTGATGATTCCGGGGCCAACCCCCATCCCCGAACAGGTGCTTTTGGCCATGGCCAAGCATCCCATGGGGCACCGCAGCGGCGAATTTAGCGCCATCATGGCCGAGGTAACGGAAAACCTCAAGTGGCTGCACCAAACCCAAAACGATGTGCTGATTCTAGCCTCCAGCGGTACCGGAGCCATGGAAGCAGGCATCATCAATTTCCTGAGCCAGGGTGACAAAGTTTTGGTGGGTAACAACGGCAAGTTTGGCGAACGCTGGGGCAAAGTAGCCCGCGCCTTTGGCCTAGATACCCAGGAAATCACGGCAGAGTGGGGCAAGCCCTTAAACCCCGACGATTTCAAGGCCGCCCTAGAAGCCGATACCGACAAGCAGATCAAGGCGGTCATCATTACCCACAGCGAAACCTCCACCGGGGTGCTGAACGACCTAGAGGCGATCAACACCCACGTCAAAGCCCACGGGGCGCTGATTATTGTGGATGCCGTCACCAGCCTGGGGGCTTGCTCGGTGCCCGTGGATGAATGGGGCCTGGATGTAGTGGCCTCCGGATCCCAAAAGGGCTACATGATTCCGCCGGGGCTAGCCTTCGTCAGCGTTAGCGCCAAGGCTTGGACGGCCTACGAAACCGCCACCCTGCCCAAGTTCTACCTTGACCTTGGCCCCTACCGCAAAAATGCCGCCAAGAACACTACCCCCTTCACGCCGCCCATCAACCTGTTCTTTGCGTTGCAAGCGGCCCTGCAAATGATGAAGAAGGAAGGTCTAGAGGCGATCTTTGCCCGCCACGACCGCCAAAAGCGGGCCACCCGTGACGCCATGAAAGCCCTCAACCTGCCCCTCTACGGTGGCGACGACTGCGCCAGCCCTGCCATCACCGCCGTTATGCCCCAGGGAGTAGATGCCGAGCAAATTCGCTCGGTGATGAAGAAGCAGTTTGACATTGCCCTCGCCGGTGGCCAAGACCACCTCAAGGGGCAGATCTTCCGTGTCGGACACCTAGGTTTTGTGTGTGATCGCGATATTCTCACCGCTGTTGCCGCCCTAGAAGCCACCCTCAGCCACCTGGGCTACAGCGACTTTACCCCTGGGGCCGGGGTGGCCACTGCGGGAAAAACCCTGCTGGCCTAGGAGTTGATGCCTAATCAGAGTCCGAAGGCTTCAGACCCTGTCCAAAGCCTTCAGGCCCTGCTAACAAGCCTGCTTGTTAGAGGTCACACCTTAAAGACAGCCACGGTTCCCTAGGTTATCGTTATCCAGCGATGGCCTGGGGGAATGGGCTAGTAGGGACAAAACTTCTTCCACTGGCAGCGGCCTACTAAAGAGATAGCCCTGGCCAATGTCGCACCCCATTTCTTGAAGAATGTGGCGATGTTCGTTGGTTTCAATGCCCTCAGCAATGGTGGGTAGACCTAATTTCTTAGCAATGTCGATAATCGAGCTCACCAGGATTTTGGCTCGGTTACTGGTGCAAATTTTTTGGACAAAAGACTGGTCAATTTTAAGGCTATCAATTTCGCAGCGCTCTAGGTAGCTTAGGCTAGAATAACCTGTACCAAAGTCATCTAGGGCCACCTCAAAACCCGCTGCTCGGCAGGTATCAATGGCTTGAACAGCATCGGCATGATCGAGAAAAATTCGCTCGGTTACCTCTAGCTTGATGTGTTTGGGCAACACTTGATAGCGCTCGGTTAAGGCCAGGAGCTTTTCGCAGAAATCCGGCTCTTGAAATTGCCGTACCGAGATATTAACGCTCATAAATAAATGATTGGGTACGGTTTGTCCGATCTGCCAGAGGGTTTGGAACTGCTTTAAATCAATGCAGGCTTGCTCTAGAATCCAGTCGCCAATGGGTACAATCAACGACGTTTCTTCGGCCAGGGAAATAAACTGCTGGGGTGATACCATACCCCGATCTGGACATTGCCAGCGCAGCAGAGATTCAAACCCAACGATGCCGTTATCGCGGATAGAGAACAGGGGCTGATAGTAGGGCTGAAGTTCGTCGTTACGAACTGCCTTTTGCAGGTCAGACTCTAGCTTAATCTCCTCGACAATCTTTCGGTGTTGGGGGTTTTTGGTATAGGCTTTCGCCGTTACCGCTAGGTTGGGCAGCACCACATGGGAGGAATTGAGGAGCGCTTTGAAGTAATTGTTGTAGGCGCGGTTTCGGTGGAGCGAAATGGAGATCAACAGCCTTACCAGGGGACTGGAGGCTTCAATGCGTTCTGCAATTTGGGTGCCTGAAATGGTGATGCAGCGACAGGGGCACACCGCCCGCGCCGAGGCAGAACGGGGAAAGTTATCAATCAACCCCATTTCACCAAAAATATCCCCCGATCCCAGCACACTCAGCTGTACCGCATCGTCCCCCGATCCCACAAAAATTTCCACTAAGCCTGTTTCAATGATGTAGGCCGTATCGGAACGGCTACCCTCCGTAAAAATGGTTTCCCCTTCCCGAAAAAAGCGAACATTGCAACTAGAAGACGGTAGGGTTTCGGTGACCATCGAGGAAGAACAGGTCACTACCGGAATCGCTGATTCTGATCCCGACGACTGCGCCTCCGAGCAGGGGTCGATGCTTGGCACATGCTGGCTAGAAGAATCTGACATAGCAACTCGATGGCGGGGGAAAATCTAGATTCCGAGAGATTGTGAACCAAGGGTTTAGGTACTAAAGCTTCGCTAGCCAAGATTGAAGGCATCACGACAGAATAACCTAGGGAAATATCTCGCCCGCCTACCGAAACCCTTGCCTAGAAATCTATTAGGGACCATCAGGGCATAATACGCTGCGCCCATTGGCGTGGATTCGCAGTGAGGCGTCTGCTAGCATCTGCTATCTATAATCACCGCAATCAATGAATATGGTTAAGATGTTGACTTTCTTCACATTTTAGCGCTTCTGGCCGTACGTCATTAACCCCCAGTTCGGGTTAGCTACAGTCAACTTCCCCCTGCCGAAGCGCAAGCCGACAGCCGTTTTTTGTAGAGGGCAGTCTTTGGCTGAGCTCAAATTTAGGTGCCATAACCCACCCCAGACAAGAGCGGATTGAATGGCGAGGATTGAAATAGCAAAAAAGTAAAGTGCCTTGGCTAGGAGAATGCCCCACCAAATTGAATCGATCTCGCGTTGGCTTAGGCCCAATGGCCAACTGAGCGACGCAAACTAATCTTCAAAGTCAAAGCTGTCGGAGCCGAGAAAGGATCCAGAGACGGTATGCTCCAGTTCCATGCGCTGTTCCATCTGCCGCAGAAAGTAGCCGGTCATCATGGCGGAGGCCAGCAGCCCTGCTAAGTTGTCTCGGTCGGTGGTGACCTGGACGTTGAAGCCGTCGCCGGGGAGGACGCCCACCAATCCCTGGACATTTTGGGCAATAATTTGCTTAATTTCACCACTGACGGACTGGGCCACACGGGTCAGCACTTCGGGAGGTTGGTGCTGGAGATACTTCAGTAACTCATTGGAATGGTCACTGTCCGTGGACATGCCGATAAATTCAGCGTCTTCAGGGTTAAATGCCATAGAAACTTAAAGACCTCTGGTCACAACGCAGGCATAGGGAAGGTCAGTTTGAATTGATACTTAGAATACCTGACATACGTTAGCGTTCCCATTCCCCAGGGAATACCTGTCAATATTCCCGATGATAGCGTAACGAATCATGAAATTGGGCGACCGACCGCAAATGCCTTCGCTGTGCTATCGCGGGTAGCCAGTGCCCAATTCGTCCGTTAGCCGCGCTGGATATAATGGCGTAGCTCGGTATACATCGTGTGGAAATCGTCGGTAAAGCAGAGGTCGAGGGTTCGGGGGCGGGGCAGGTTCACCGAGACTCGATGGACGATGGTGCTGGGGCGAGCCCCTAAGACGTAGATGGTGTCGGATAGAAAGAGTGCTTCCCGCAAATCGTGGGTGACGAGCAGGGATGTGCATCCCGTTTGCTGCCATAGATCCTGTAGCAGGCTCCACATTTCTTCACGGGTGAAGGCGTCGAGGGCGGCAAAGGGCTCGTCGAGGAGCAAAATTTCGGGCTGATGAATCAGGGCTCGACAGAGGGAGGCTCGCTGGCGCATCCCCCCCGATAGCTGCCAGGGATAGTGACTCTGGAAGG
>CAZWNR010000400.1:0-4415 GCA_964635665.1 uncultured bacterium
CCCCCTAACAGACTTTGGGTGACCGGATCCGTAGACGGGGTGAGAACTGCCCCCATCCTCCCAGAGAGACGTTAGTGTCCTCTGGCCTCGCCACCCTTCGGAAAGGGTCGCAGCGGGTAATGTTCGCCGTGGGTTGTTCAACGGTGGCGGAGACTAACGAGGCATCTTGAGGTAAAGAGCCCGCTCGGCTTCGCGACGACGCACCAGTCCGGGCAGCACTTGGCCATCGGCGTAGACCCATCGAGGAAATTCGTTGGCGGCCCCAGCAAAGTCTCCGGCGTTGTGTTTGCGTAGCAGGGTGGAGTTTCGGTAGGCGCTGAGGCCCACATTAAAGGCAAAGGACACCATGGCCGAGAACTGGTTTTCGTGGGTGGTTACGGTCAACGCCTGGGAGACCCCCCGCTCGAAAATATCCAAATCCTGCTGGAGGATGGCCTCGGCTTCAGCTTCGGTGATGGTCATGCCGGGGTAGACCTGGGGGGGGCCAGCCATGCTGGTGTGGCCATAGCCAATCGTCCACACGCCGACAGAATCTTGGTAGGCGGTGGTGCGCAGGCCCTCAAAATGTTTGATCAGCGCCAACCCTTCGGCGTTAATTTGCCCGGTCACCGGGGGCGGCTGCCAGGGGTCGGGTTCCGGTGCTCCGGTGCCGAGGGAGATAGTCATGGCGGTGGGGGCATCGGCGCGGGAAAACCAGGCCTCCATGCCTGTGATGTCGGCCACCTGTTCCTTGGGGTTAGCGGCGGAGGGCGTTTTAGTGATGCGGGAAATCCACACGCCGCCCTGCATCAGATACATTGCTATATCGGTTTCTTTAATCCAGGTGCCCATGGGTTTTCCTCCTAAGCAGGGCCAGTGCCGTCATAGTTCCAGCGGGCGCGATAGCCCCTGGCATCGATGTGGGTGAAGGATCGGGAACTGGCCAGCCCCCCTTGGCCTCCCCACCAACCATCCAAATCGGCGTAGACATCGTAGGGATGGCGACCGGGAACAACGAAATCCACCGCATCCCCCAGCAAATGACGCGACTGGGACGCCCCGTTCACCTCGGCATTGGTAGCCGGATCGCGATACCAGGAGTTGATGGTGATGGGTTTGCCGTAGCGTTTGCGGATGTCCTCCAGGGCTTTGGCAATGCGCAAGATGCCGTAGATCACCTCGGCACTGGCGGGGCGGCGATACTGCCCAGTGCTAACGTTGACGTGGAGCGCCTCGCCCCAGGTAAAGTTCCCCCGTTCACCGTGCTGGGTCGTCCAGTAAATGGGGTCGTTGGAGTAGTAGGTGCCCGTAAACCCTGGAAACTGGAGGGGAATGCCGCGATTGCCGGGGGGCGGCTTGGGCTGGCCTTGGTCGTTGGGGTTATTGCCAATTTCGGTGCCGATTAGGTAAATATCTGGCACGTAGCAGTACCAGGTGTTGCGGTTTTTGATCCCCAGAAAAGCCCCCTTAAAGGACACCCGCACATGGTTTTTCTCCGGCTGGGCGTAGGAGGCCACTTCCAAAACGGTATTGGCCTTCACCAAAACCTTGTCCTCCTCTGGCAGGTCGCTGGAGAGGGCGGTGCTGGTTTTGAACACCGTATCGCCCAACACCTGAAGCAGTTGACGCTGCCCCACAATGCGCACATGGGGGTTGTAGACGTACCAGGTATCCATTTCGTCGGGGCCGAGGGTGGTATCGGAAAGGCGCACCTTGGCATGATCCGCCGCCGCTGGCAGGTGACCGATCAAGTTGAACTGGGTGTTGGCAGGAACGGCCACCCTACCCTCCTCCGGCAGTTCTGACGACGGAATCGGCTCTTCTTTAAACACCGTATTCGTCACCACCGTGAGGGTGATGTCGGACAGCAGCTTGGTGTCTTGGGTGTTGATATACCAAGTGGTGGCCTTGCCATCCCCCAGTTCTGGCTTGACCAGGTCGATCAGCCAGCGGTCGCTGCCCTGGTCAATGTAGTACTGAATATCCAACACCTGCCCCTGGGGCACCGCCACCTTTTGGTTGTCTGGCAGCATTTCCGGGAGGTCGGGGCTGAGGGTGAACACCGTATCGCGCAGGGTTTCGATCTGGAGGCCATCGTGGGGACGGGGCACTTCGCCGCCATCGGTACTGGCGCTGGCATGGAGGTTGTAGACGTACCACAGGGTGTTGTTGTTGGGGCCAAGGGTGGTATCGGCCAGTTCAATCAGGGTGTGGTTGTCGGCAGCGGGCCGAAAGGACTTTAGCTTGAAGGTTTGTGCCTCAGCCACAAACACCTTGGCGCTATTGGGCAAGCTAGTGGAGGGCTTGGGTTCTTGCTTAAACAGGGTGTCGCGGGTAACGGTGAGGGTGGCAGCGGTGCCCAAGCGGGCATGGAGACTGTAGACGTACCACAGGGTGCGGTTACCCTCGCCCAGGGAGGGTTCCGCCAGTTCTACCCGCCAGTGGTCGCTGCCGCCATCGGTGTAGTAGCGCAGGGCAAGCTGGGTACCCCGCTTTACGGTCACCTTTTCCGCCGCCGTCAGTTGGCTAGACTGCACGGGCCTCACTTTAAAGATCGTGTCGGTGGTCACCAGCAACTGATTATTGTCGGGAATCACTAAGCCATCCCCTGGCCCTGGCGGCTTTGGAGCCGGTTCCGGTTCCGGTTCCCCCGTACCCACGGAAAACGTCATCCCCCTCGGTCGGTCGCTCCGGGCAAACCAGGCTTTCATGGCCGCCACATTGGCCACCTGTTCCTTGGGGTTGGTGGTGGATGGACGTTTGGGAATCACCGCAATATAGGTACTCCCAGACATCAGGTAAATGGCCTGATCGGTTTGTTTGACCCAAGTGCCCATGGGGTTTCTCGTGGATAGGGGTTGGTTGCTGGTTATTGGTTGCTGGTTATTGGTGATGGATTGCTTATCTGCCGCTGTCTCGTCACCCGCTGCCAGAACTCGTCTATGATAATTCGCCAGCCCCTATCCAGATCTTTATGAATCGCAATCTGATGGACTGCCAAGCCCTCGGCTCTGTTACCAGGCTTTCGGTTCAAAGGCGGCATCGTTGAGAATTCGCATGGTTTCCCCCGATTGGGCCATCACAAACAACCCCTGGCGATAGGCATAGCGGTCGGCCCCATGGTCAAAAGCAATCCCAGCCACCGCCCCATAGAGCTGTCGGTCAGCGTGTTCTGGGAAAAACTGGTGAAATTGCTGCAAGTCTTCCACAAATTCCTTCACATCGTCCACGCTGAGGCTGCTTTTCACCTCCACCGCCAAAATGTGATTTTGATTCTGCACCAGCACATCAATTTCTAAGGTCTCGCCATCGCAAATTTTCTGTACCCGCTGGCTCACCTGATGCACAGGAATGCCCCGATCTAAAAACAACGTTTTGCAGGCCGGAGCCACCATATTTTCGACAAACAACCCCCACTTACCGCCCAACGCCCCGAGTTGCTGGTTTAGTTGACGACTGGATTCGGCCATATCCCGTCGCGTTTCCGCAATGATCCGTTCCAGATCCTGGCGCGACTCTTGGAATTTACGATCTGTCTCCTTGAATCTGCGATCCGTTTCCTGAAACTTGAGGTCGGTTTCCTGAAACCTACGAGCGGTTTCCTGAAACTTGAGGTCGGTTTCTTGAAACATGCGCTTCGTTTCTTTTTGCGATTCTGCCAGTTCAGCCAGTAACCGCCATACATCGTCTGCGGTGGTCGCCATTCTCTTTTCCTGTCACCCGCTATGCCCTTATTTTAGTCGTCGTAGGGTGGGCACTGCCAGCCCTGTCAAGGTGGGCCAATGATTCTCAAAATGCCCAGAGACTAGGGGACTCCGGCCACGACCACCAGGGAGTAAACTCCCTGGCTGATCGCAGAAGTCTGCTAAAGCAGACTGGGGCACTCGGCTGTCAATCCTCTTCAGAGGATTTCAACTTTGAGCCTGGGACTTCTAGTCCTTGGCTCAGCGGCCAATCCTAGGGATCGACCCCAAAACCTGCCCCACCTTGACAGGGCTGGGTGGGCACTGCCCACCACTCAGCCGTTTACGCTATAGGCTGAATCTGTCCCATCGCCATGGATTCCATAACCGCTACCCCCCAAAGGGTTGCTGCACCCGTTGCAGTAGGTCATAGAACGGTTGCCAGTCGTCTTCGACGGTGATGGGTTCCCAGATGGCTTCAATTTCGGGCCGTAGCAGCACGGTTTCGGGGTTTGTTTTTCGCAGGGTTTGCTGAATGGTTTCTAGGGCGGATTCTGGAAGGGATTGCAGGGCTTGATGGTACCACTGCCGCCAAAGTTGAAGCCGTTCCGCCGCTTCGGGGTCGGAGGCTTGGAGGGTGGTGGCCAAGATTTGTTCCGGTTCTGTCCGCCACTGGGGGGAAAACTGCTGGGTCAGCCCTAGGAAAAAGTCGTGGTAGCCAACTTCCACAGCGGCTAGGAGTTCCTGGGTTTG
>CAZWNR010000401.1:0-4359 GCA_964635665.1 uncultured bacterium
CTGCACCAGCCAGGCCCGATCCAGGTTGCGGATTTGATAGCCTTGACGCACTACCGCCGCCACTAGGCTATCCACTGGGGCTTGGCCGAGGCCTAGCAGCGTTCGCAGAAAATCGAGATTGTCAGTAAATTCCATCACCGCCCTAGCCGAACAGAGATAGACTGCCTGATGTACCTGGGGCGGACGGGGCGGCAGGTATTGGAAAATCGCCCCCGTAGGTTCTCCGGCTAAATTGGGAGCCCGAAACCCCATGATCGCCACCCGAAACTCGGTTTTCAGCATGGCAAAAATCTGGGGCTGCTGTTCCCGCAATTCATCTAGGGAAAGCCCCAAGGCCCTAGCCCGATGCACCGAATCGATGGGGCTGGTGGTGGCGTGGTACACCACACCATAGATTTGGTTGCGTGATTCCTCGTCCTGGGATATCACCCAACTGCCAAACTCCGGCATTACCGGAAAGCTCAGGCCCTCTGGATCGAGGCACTGGGCCAAAAATTCCGTAGTGGAGGTTTCAATCACCTCCGCGAGGTGATCCGGCGGGCGGTGGGCCTGGGGGGATGGGGGCAGGGGCAACCGCATAGACAATTAGCCGCGCCGCTGGCCAGGGTTAACGGGGGCCAACTCGTCTAGGTTGAAGGTCACTAGCTTGTCCCAGTTGCCGCCTTCAAACAGCACGGCTACCTTACCGTCTGTAATGCGCTGCACCAGGCCCTGAAAGCCGTAGTAAGTGTCGTTGACATTGGTCACTGTAACGGGGGCACCGGGGAAAATCATGGCAGCCTGTCCTCAATCCTGCGTGATGTCTTTCGGTTGTGATGTTTCTCAGTCTAAGTCATCCTCCCGATCTAGGGTACGGGGGTCACAGACCTAACCCTTGAGGAATCAGGATTCCTATGCCACCGCCTGCCGCTGTTGCAGAATAAATTCCGCTAGGGCCAGGTCTACGGGGGTGGTGACCTTGAGGTTCGTTTCCTCCCCCGGCACGATGTGAACGGGCAGACCGCCCTGCTCAAACAGGGCGGCATCGTCGGTGACGGCCCAACCCTGGCGACGGCCCTCCTCGTGGCATTGTTTCAGCAGGGCGACATCAAACCCCTGGGGCGTTTGGGCGGCCCAGAGGTGCTGACGGTCGGGGGTGGCGGTGATCTGCTGGTCGACGTTGACCACTTTGATGGTGTCCTTCACCGGAATGGCGGCGATTAGCCCTTTGTAGTGGTCGAGGGCGGCGGCACAGCGGTCGAATAAATCTGGAGTCGCCAAACAGCGGGCACCGTCGTGGATGAGCACCTGGGTGGCCTCCTCCGGTAACCCTTGTAGGCCGTTGTAGACCGAGTCTTGGCGGGTGTCGCCTCCGGGCAAAAAGACCACGGGCTTACGGAGTCCTAGGGTGTCGATGACCGCCTGAAGGGGGGGCTGATCGTGGGGTTGGCAAATCAGGCCCATCCAGACCACCGAGTCGGCCTCCTCAGCGGCCCGCAGCGTCCAGGCAATTAGCGGTTGGCCCAGCAGGGGCAGCAGCACTTTGTTGCGGTCGGCTCCCATGCGGCGACCTGTGCCAGCGGCGGGAATGAGGAGGTGAACAGCGGTCATAGGTTCGAAAGGTGCGGTGCAGAGGGGGCCGTGAATAATTGCGATGGGGAAGAAATTTAATCCCTGTTATTGCTCAGATTCCACTTAAATCGCGGCCAGGTTCCACTACAATAACTTGCGAACAGGCATGGACGTAAATTATGCGGGTATTGGCTCTGGTTCCGGGGGGGATAGAACGCCAACTGGAGTTCTTTCCTGTGCTGCGGGAGATTAAAGAAGCTTTCAAGGCTGCCGACCTTGCCGTGGTCGTTGATCCGGAAGCGAAGGACATTTACCAACTGTCGAAGGTAGTGGGAGAGGTGGTGCCCTACAGCTTTCAGGCCAGCAATAGCCCCGCCGACTGGGCCAACCTGCTGGGCATCGTGCGAGATCGGGAGTTTGAGGCCGTCATTACCCTCACTGAATCCTGGTCTATCGGCCTGCTGCTCTGGTTGAGCGGCATTCCCACCCGCATCGGCTACGGTGGCGGCAGCAATGCCTGGTTCCTCACCACCCCAATCCTCCGAACCAGCGACCCTGGCGAAGACTATGGGGCTATCCTGAAGGCCCTTAAGGTCAAGGCTACCCTAGCCCCACCCAGCCTTAATGTTCCCCAGGCCGACCTTAAAACCGTGGATGCCCTGCGTAATGCCGCTAAGCTTCAGGGGGGCTACGTTGCGATTTACCCCGGCCCCTGCCCCGATGGCGATGCCTATCCCACAGACCAGTGGGTCACGATTCTTAAAGATTTTCAGCAGCGCCAGCCGGATTTGCCCCTCGTGCTGCTTCAAACCGACGATACGGTGGTCAGTAATGCCGCCCTCCGCCAAGCCATACCCGGCCTAACCATACTGGAGCCAGAAACCATGGGCCAACTGGCGGCCCTCATTGCTGGGGCCAACCTGCTGGTGGCTGTCCAGGGGTATCCGGTTGCTCTGGCAGCGGCCCTAGGGGTCTACACCGTAGGCCTCAGTGCGACCCCCATGGCCTCCCCCGCTGGCGGTGAGGATCGCTTTGTCAACGTAGCCTCCAGTACCGGAAAACTGGCGGATCTCGGCCCCGACACCGTACTCAGCACCATCTGGAAAGGCTAGGTCATCCCTGGGTCAGAGCCTCCTAGGCATCGGTAGACAAGGGTTTTAGCTAGCCCTGAGGGGGAGGTGGAGCGGTTGGCCCACGGTTAAGGGGAATCATTTTTCTTAGGGCCTTCCCTCGGTTAGAGTAGTTTGGTTATTCTGCCTCAGCTCCTATCACTGCTACCAAATAATTAACCTTTAGGAGGACTGTCCTCAATGGATAAGATTAAAGAACAGGCCAATGTCGTTAGCCAACTGGTCTTTTCCGGCGAAACGGGCGAGATTTACAAAAAAATGTTTAGCCGCACCTGGGATATCCTGCGGGAGGCCGGGGTTCTGGTCTGGCTAGTGGTTTGCCTCACCTTTGTGGGGGGCGAATGGTTCTATCGCAATTCCGTCAGCCTAGGGCGCAGCACCCGTGTTTGGTACACCAACCTCAGTACCAAAACCGCCGAGGCCGAAGCCCCTTCCATGGAAGCCACTGGCGAAGCCCTGCTGGGAACGCTGAAGTCCGGCGCGACCTCGCTGCTCACCCTAGCTCGTCAACAATTGGGCCTGCCCGAGCCTGATCCCATCGCTCCCCCGGTAGCCTCCGCCCCCAAGACTGTGGCTCCCCCCGCACCCCCTGCCCCTCCGGCTCCTCCGGCCCCTGTGGTTGAGCCTCCGGCTCCTACCCCCTTCACTTCCCCCGCTGCCCCCGCCGCTGCGGATGAGGACGATCTCTAGATCCCTAGGATTGCGGTCTAGGATTGAGTTGGGTTAGGCAGGTCATCGAGATCTCAGCAATCCAGGCCGCTAAAGATGTTCAATAGCCTCGATGATATTGCCGTCAGATAGCCTCAGGATTGAGTCCCAGAGGCCATCTGACGGCTTTTTGTATGGGGATGGCGCATCCTCGCCGCCCATCATCCTCAATCGTCAGCATCTAAGATGGGGGCAAACCACTATCCTTCAGGAGTTCTCCCCATGACCCTAACGCCCTGGCGCTGGAGTGCCCTTGCCCTGCTGCTGGCCACTTTGGGATGTCAGGCTACGCCACCCGCCGCCCAGACCTCCGGCGACGGTGCCATGGAGACCGCTTTGCCCCCTGAGGAAGAAATCCTACAGACGGCCCTAGCTGAGGCCGAAGCCTCGGACTGGTGTGATGGCTTTTTTGAGCCAGAGGTAGCCGCCTCGTCATCCCAGGTCTACGTTGTGGGAGATCGGGCCTTGGTGGAGGTGTTGTGTGCCAACGCCGCCTATCAATCCGTCTACGCCTACGCCGCGATGTCGCCCGACGGCACCCTACAACCCCTGACCCTGGATATGTTCTATCCCGACGATGGGGGCAACTTTCAGCGGGTGAGCGAACCCACCGTGGGCGGTTTGGCCGATTTTGATGCCAGTCAGGGCCAGTTGACCATCTTTAGCAAAGCCCGTGGTCTAGGAGACTGCGGATCTCTCGCCACCTATCGCTGGACGGGCCAAGCCCTGGATCTAGAAACCTACCGCTACCAAACCTGTAACGACGATCCCAACTCCCCCCAAACCACCCCCGACCCGGCCAATTTCCCCCAAATTTATCCCTAAGCTGTAGGGTGGGCAGTGCCAGCCCGGTCATCCTGGCCCCCGCGAGCGCCATACGGACGCCCAGGACCTGGCGCGGGCACAGATGGTTGTGCCGGGCGCTGGCGGCGAGAAGAAGCGCCTCGAGATCCTGCATAACCGCCTCCGT
>CAZWNR010000402.1:0-4357 GCA_964635665.1 uncultured bacterium
CCTGGGAGATCCCCCCTAGCCCCCCTTAAAAAGGGGGGAATTGGCTTCAAAGTCCCCCTTTCTAAAGGGGATTTAGGGGGATCTCCTTTAAGGGGGGCCGGGGGAATCCCCTAGGCCGATCCCATCCGCCAACGCTGGCTCCAACGATGTAAGGCTTGACGAAGCGTGGCCCACCAGCGCCGCCCCAACGAGAGCAAAGGGGAGCTAGGGGGCGCAGTTTTTTTGAGGCCGCAGTCCTGAAGCTTATCGAGCATGGTGGCTAGGGTGTCATCGGCCTGGGCAAACTGGGCAGGCAGACAGCGCGACTGTCTCTGACAAGAACGGCACAACATAGGCAATCAAGCCGAAGCTTGGGGTGCAACAACGGAGAGCAATGAGAGCAGAGAACATACGGTCAATGGTCAACGGTCAGCGGCAAACCCTTTGGTCAAGGGAAATTTGCCTCATCCATTCTGAACGATCCCCTAGGATTAGGGTTCCCCAATGGGGGAATTCCACGCAAAGCTTTACCAATCCTGATCGGTACGGTTTATGTGGATGATTGAGCGGGTGTGAGGCCGAGGCCCATTGCCAAGCCTAGGTTCCCTAGAAACTCGCGATACGAACAACTCCATAGACTTCACGGGGCCATCGGGGAATTCCGCAGTGTCCCCTGCTTTGATAGTCGGGGCATAACCTGTCCAGGGATAACCCGATGGCTCCAGAAGGCCCCCGCCCTTGGCCCTAGCGCGTAAGATAGGGGCGTGGTGGTGACGGAACGGGTAGCGGAAACTTTATGCAAGTCCCTCTGGTGTCTGCGTCTCGGTTGGCCCGACAGCGGGAAATTGTGGAAATTGTGCTCAGCCACGGCTGGGACTATATGCGGCGGCTGTTGATGGGGGGCAAAACCGACGAGCCAGATATTCCGCCCCCGGCGGTGCTGGTCAATATTCTGACGGACTTGGGGCCGGTGTATGTGAAGCTAGGCCAACTGCTCAGCACCCGCCCCGACCTGCTGCCCCCCCACTACATCGAAGCCCTCAGCAGCTTGCAGAGCACCGTGCCCGCCGTTAGCCCCCAGGAGGCCGAACGCCAAATCCGTGCCGCCCTGCCCCGCCCGCCAGAGGAAATCTTTACCGAGATTAACTACCGCGCCATCGCCGCTGGATCCATTGCCCAAACCCACCGCGCCCAGCTTAAGGATGGCCGTACTGTCGCCCTCAAGGTGCAGCGTCCCGGCATCGAGCGGCAGGTGGATCAGGATATGGCCCTGATTCGCGATGTGGCGCGGCTGATGTCGGCCACCCAGTTTGGCCAGCGCTACAACGTGGTGGGCTTGGCCGAAGAGTTCGCAGACGCCCTTAACGCCGAACTAGACTTCCTCACCGAGGCCCACTACACCGACCAACTGCGCCGTAACCTCTCCAAAAGCGGCTGGTACGATCCCCAACAACTGGTGGTGCCTGACATTGTCTGGGAACTCACCAATGCGCGGCTGATGACCATGCAATGGCTGGAGGGGGTGCCCCTGCTGAAGGCAGACTTGCCCTCGGAGAGCCGCAGCCAGGTGACCACCCTGCTGTTTCGCACCTTTTTTAAGCAGTACTTTGTCGATGGCTTCTTCCATGCCGATCCCCACCCCGGCAACATGTTCTACCTGCAAGATGGCCGCGTCGCCCTGCTCGACTGCGGCATGATGGGCCATCTCGACCCCCGCACCCGATCTACCCTCACAGAGATGGTGCTGGCCATTGCCAGTTCCGACGCCCAACGCTGCGCCCAGCTCACCCTGCAACTGGCGGAACCCCTGCAACCCGTCAACCTGGCTCGCCTAGAGAGCGACTACACCCGCCTGCTAGGCCGCTACTACGGCCTCAGTTTGGAACAGTTCAGTACCGCCGTGGTGTTTGGCGAAATTTTGGAGGCAGGCATTAGCAACCATCTGCGCTGGCCCGCCAATGTGGGCCTATTCACCAAATCCCTGGCCAACCTAGAGGGGGCCGCCCGCCAGTTCAACCCTGGGGTGAACCTAATCGACGAAGTGCGCCCCCTGATGGTGGATTTGTTTCGCCATCAACTGGTGGGCGACGATCCCCTGCAAGCTATCCTGCGTACCGGGCTGGAATTTCGCAACCTGTCCCTCAGTTCCCCCCGGCAGTTTGGCTTTCTGCTGGATCGGCTCAGTTCCGAGCAGCTTCAGTGGAACCTGAAAATCCAAGGTCTCGACGACCTGCGTCGCAGCATTGACGACGCCGCCAACCGTCGATCCTTCAGCACCGTGGTCGCCGCCCTAATCATCGGAGCCGCCATCGTCTCCACCGGACGCCAATCCTCCCAGGTGCAACTGCTCACCATCGCCCTCTTCATCGCTGCCAGCCTGCTGGGTCTGTGGCTGGTCTACAGCATTTGGCGCTCTGGACGCCTACGCTAACCCCCTCATGCCATTTTCACGCCACAGCGTCGATGCCAAAATCAGGGGCTATCATGCCACCCTTGCCAACCGTTCCCCGCTGGCCTACGCCCTAGCTAAAAAAGAACAAAACAACCAACCCGTCATCGGCCCCTAGCCTCCGACAACATGAAATTAAATAGAAATTAGCATGGAGGATGCAGCGACTTTGTTTCAGGCACCCTTGATCGAGAGAGCTAGGTAAAAGCTAATCGTGTGTTTACAGTCAATGAAAAACTGATCGCCGATAAAGCTGTAACGTCAGCAGATGTACTTTATATCGACTTCAACAATCCACCTCAATCCGCCGACGATAGCGAACTCACCGATGATGACATTGTGATTCGCTACAACGAAACCGAGCCCATCATGGGCTTAACCGTTCTCATCACCAGCCCCCGCTAGTCGTGAAGAAACGTTTCCATATCGTGATCGCCCCCCATGACGAACCCTGGCCTCGGGGAGACGGCAATCCTGGTGGGGTAATGTAAGGAGGACAGGCCAACGAAACTTCCCAAGGGGTGTAGAATCTCAGCACAGATTTAGAGGTTGAGGACCCCATGCTGGATCGCATTTGGGAAGTGCTGGGTTACATCTTTGCGTTGAATGGAGAAGCCTTTCGGATTGCGACCACGGTGCCGAATGGGTTGACCTTTGCCCTGGTGATTGTGCTGCTGGCGGGAATTTCCCAGGGCATTGGCCAGAGCGTGGTGCTGTTTCTCAACCAGGTGAAGCCGTCGCGGTTTGCGATTAGCCTCTTGATCAATGCCCTGCTGTTTACGGGCGGCTTTTTGGCCCTGGGGTTGAGTACCTGGCTGGTAACGCTGCTGCCGGGGGCAACCCTGGTTCCCCCTAGCTACATTGTGATTGTGCTAGGGGCGGCCTATGCACCGCTGTTGTTCAGCTTTTTGGGGGCTATGCCCTACCTGGGCCTGCCGATTTTGAATATTCTCTCCATCTGGCACTTGTTGGCGATGGTGGTGGGTTTTGGGGCGGTGACGAATTTACCCATTAGCGATGCCTTCCGCTATGTGGGACTGGGCTGGGTGCTGCTGCAAATTTTGCAAAACACCGTGGGGCGTCCCATTGCCAAGCTGAGTCGGGGAGTGGCGAACCGGGCCGCTGGGGTGGATCTCGTCACCAGCCGCCGGGAACTCACGACCTCCATGCAAGATCGCTTAGATCAGGTGCCCACCCGCTGGCAGGAGGAACTGAATCAGCGCATGGCCTCCCTGAGCCAGGGGGATGTAGTGGCGGCGGTGATGGGCGATCCGCCAGCCATGGCGGCGAATGGAGCGGCATCCTTGGCCACCACGGTGCTACCCACCGTCAATACATCCGTCAGTCAAGAGCGGAACACTACGGTCAAAGCCATCCTGGGAATCGTGGCCATGGTGGCCCTAACCGTGCTGATGCTGGTGCTGTTGCAGCCCCTAAGACAATGGTGGTTTGGCTGGTTCTCGACCTTTCCTGACCTGGTGCAGTGGGTGCTGAATTTGGTCTGGGTGGGTCTGGTGGCGCTGGTGGTGGCAGGGCTGCTGGCTCCGCTAGAAACCCTGGGCTGGTGGGCGGGCTGGTACGAAGACGACGTGAATACTACGGTGAATGCGGGGGAGTTGGCCCAGGCTCCGGCCCCGGATCAGACCTTTTCTCGCTACGTGGTGTATCTGGACGGCATCGGCAAATCCACCTTTGAATACCTGCCGGACATTGAAGAATTTCTGGATACCCTCGCCCCCACCCTGCCGCCGGACGTGGCCCTGGTGCGCGGCATCATGCCCTACTCGGTGATGAACGCGCCCCTCGACGAAGATCGTCCCCTGGCCTTCCTCTGGCGCTACGCGGATAAGCTGCGCTTCGCCAGCCCCAGGATGCTCATGGGGTTGGCGAAGCGCAGCATAAACCCGGAGCGACAGAAGCAGGAAAGAG
>CAZWNR010000403.1:0-4342 GCA_964635665.1 uncultured bacterium
CTGGAGCTGACCAGCGCCATGTCCCTGATTCCCTACCTGCTGGTGGCGGCCTTTGCCCTCAAGCTGGCCCTCACCCGCGAAACCTACGCCAACGACAACCGCCGCAATCGCGAGCTGCTGATCAGCATTGTCGCCACCGCCTACGCCATACTGATGCTGGTGGCCGGAGGGCTAGAGAAACTGCTGCTGGCAGCGCTGATTTTGGCACCGGGCACAGTTCTGTTCTTTTTGTCGCGGCGAGAACAGGGGCTGCGGGTGTTTGGCTTTTGGGAACTGGTGTTGTTTACGATCACCGTGATTGCAGCCCTGTCGGCTCTCTATGGCCTTTCAACGGGGCTAATTGCCATCTGATTCTGGGCGTTAGGCTTTGAACCTGACGCTTTGCAGATCTGATCCAGTCAACTTTCAACGTTCAACATTTAAAGACGTTTTGCAGATCTGATCGAGTCAGCCTTCAACGTTCAACATTTAAAGCTGAACCTTCAACGTTCAACCCTGTCTTCTCCTTTCCCATTTTACGGAACCTCCCATGACCACTGAACCCCCAACCTACGGCGTCCACTCCGAAGTGGGCAAACTGCGCAAAGTAATGGTTTGTTCTCCCGGACTGGCCCACCAACGGCTGACCCCCAGCAACAACGATGACCTGCTGTTTGACGATGTGCTGTGGGTGGAAATGGCCCAGCGAGATCACGCCGACTTTGTCCTGAAAATGCGTTCTCGCGGCATTGACGTGATTGAAATGCACACAATGCTGGCGGAAACCATGGCCATTCCCGAAGCCAAAAAGTGGGTGCTGGATCAGCAAGTTGTGCCCAACGAGGTGGGCTTGGGCTTAGTAGAAGAAGTACGCGCCTTTTTGGATGAATTACCCCCCCAAAAGCTGGCGGAATACCTGATTGGGGGTCTGGCGGTCTACGATTTGCCCCTCGACTTTGGCAGCGAACTCCTGAAGCTCGCCCAGGACAACGACGGCTACGCGGGCTATCTGCTGCCGCCCCTGCCCAACACCCTCTACACCCGCGACACCACCTGCTGGATCTACGGCGGCGTTACCCTCAACCCGCTGTACTGGCCTGCCCGCCATGAGGAAACCATTCTCACCACGTCGATTTACAAGTTCCACCCCAGCTTTGCCACCGCCGACTTTCCCATCTGGTGGGGCGACCCGACCGTCCACCACGGCAGCGCCACCTTTGAGGGCGGCGACATTATGCCCATTGGCAAGGGCATTGTGCTGATGGGCATGAGCGAACGCACCTCCTACCAGGCCATTACCCAGGTAACGGCGAATTTGTTTGCCAAGGGCGGGGCCGAGCGGGTGATTGTGGCCGGAATGCCCAAGCTGCGGGCCGCCATGCACTTGGATACGGTGTTCACCTTCTGCGACCGCGATCTGGTGACCCTGTTCCCGCCAATTATGGATCAGGTGGTGCCCTTCTCCTTCTACCCCAGCGACAAGGCACCGGGCTATACCCTGGTGAAGGAGGACAAGAGCTTTGTGGAAGTGGTGGCCGAAGCCCTAGGTCTGAAGAAACTGCGGGTGGTCGAAACCGGGGGCAACGCCTACCAGGAACAGCGCCAGCAGTGGGACAGCGGCAACAACGCCGTTTGCCTAGAACCAGGGGTGGTGGTGATGTACGACCGCAACACCGTCACCAACACCGCCCTGCGCAAGGAGGGCATTGAAGTCGTCACCATCGTGGGGGCCGAACTGGGGCGCGGACGCGGCGGCGGCCACTGCATGACCTGCCCCATCATCCGCGACGCCGTGGATTTTTAGCGCTAAATTCCCCTGCCCTACGGGATGCCCGATGCCCAAATCCCCTTGAGAGGATTTCTGCCTAAAGGCCAGGACTTCCAGTCCTGGCCTTCCCTAAAGATGGCTTTGGTAAAGACTTATGTATAGGCAATCGCCCAGGTTAGGAGAGGGCTTTAGCGTGAAGACCACAAGGACTCTGTGATCCACGGAGCTTTGCAACCCTAGATTTTCTATCCTTCCTAGAGAAAGCAGCCATGTTGAACCGAGATCGCCCCAATCGCCGAGAACAGCGCCGCGAAGAACGTGAGGTCTTTGGTCGGCGGGGCAGCGCTACCCAATACCGAATGCGGGAGCGGTTGTTTTCCATTGGCGATGATTTTTGGATTGAAGACAGCCAAGGTCAGCGCGTTTTTAAGGTGGATGGCAAGCTGCTGCGGGTGCGTAACACTCTGTTTTTTGAGGATCTCCAGGGCAACCAGGTCTGCAAACTTCAGGAACGATTGGTTAGCATCAAAGACACCATGGTGGTTGAAACCCCCGACGATGGCCGCTTGGCCACGGTAAAAAAAGCGCTGATTTCGCCCCTGCGCGACCGCTGGACGGTGCAGGTGGGGGATGGCCCCGATCTGGCCGTGCGCGGCAACGTGCTCGACTACGAATACACCATTGGCGAAGAAGGGCGTAAAATTGCCCAGGTCTCGAAGCGCTGGTTTCGCATTGCCGATACCTACGGCGTTCAGATCGAACCCTCCCAAAACGACCTGCTGATTTTGGCCATCACCGTGGCCCTCGACCGCATGGCTCACCCCTAGCCCCCGGTACAGGTTCGGACACGATGCCAACGGGCGACCCCGTACGGTACCCGATCCGCTATGAATATCAGTGTTTCCTGAGGCAGTGAGCCGATGAGCCGTTCCCCCGTTAGCCGCGAATCCGAACTGGCAACCGCCATTAACGACGGTCATATGCCCTCGCTGGAGGTTGTCCACGACCTGGTTCGTACGGCCTACCAACGCTTCAAGGATGATGACGAGGGCCAGGTAGCCGACTACATCCCGGCCCTTGCCGCCGTGCCCCGGCATCTGTTCGGCCTCTGCGTCGTGGGGGTCAACGGTTCGATCTATGCCGTGGGCGATACCGACTACGAGTTTTCCATCCAGAGTGTTTCGAAGCCCTTTGTGTTTGCCCTGATCTGTCAGGCCATCGGCGAAGATGCCGCTCGCGAAAAGCTGGGGGCCAACAACACGGGGCTCCCCTTTAACTCGGTCATTGCCCTAGAACGCATTGAGGAGGGCACCCATAACCCGATGGTCAACGCTGGGGCCATTGCCGCCACCAGCCTTGCACCGGGTGACACCGCCGAGGCCAAGTGGCAATTTATCCAGACCCAGTTGTCCCGGTTTGCGGGGCGCGATCTGCACCTGAACCGGGCTGTGTATGAATCTGAGGCCGCCACTAACCAGCGCAATACCGGCCTGGCCAAGCTGCTCCAAGCCTACGACCGCATTTTCTTTGACCCCGTTGAGGCCACGGATATTTACACCAGGCAGTGTTCCCTCAATGTCACGGCCCGCGACTTGGCGGTCATGGCTGCCACCTTAGCCAACGGTGGCGTCAACCCCGTCACCCAGGACGCCATCATTGACCCCATCCATTGCCAGCACGTTTTAGCGGTTATGGTCACCGCTGGGCTCTACGAAAACTCCGGTGACTGGCTCTACGAAACCGGGCTCCCTGGCAAAAGTGGCGTCAGTGGCGGATTGATTACCGTCGCCCCCCATAAGGGTGGCTTGGCCACCTTCGCGCCTCCGCTGGATGAGGCTGGAAACAGCGTCAAAGGGCAGCGGGTCACGAAATTCCTCTCCGAACGGTTGGGGCTCAACCTATTTGCCTCTCGCCCTTGGTAGACGCCCCGGCTTGGCCCCCCAGCCAGGGCCTGCCTCTCCCTAGGCTCCACCGACCTCATCGGTTTTCCCCTCTCCCTCTTGCCCCCTATCAAACACCATTCCAAAACTCTCACCCAGGAAGGATGCCCAAGATGCCCAGGATGTATATCAAACCAAGCCTTGCCGTCATGGGTCTGCTGGCCTGGGGAGCGATGATCTGGCCCGTTGCCCCAGCCGCCGCCCAGGTGCGATCCATTTTTCGGCCCCGAGTGCCGGAGACCTCCATCGTTCGCGTGGTAGGTCAAGTCGATCCGGCAGAACCGATTGAGATTGTGATCAACAACGTGCTGGCGGTGCCCCTGGGGATTGGCTTTGCGGGCGGGGCTAACGTGGAGGTGGCCCCCGGAGAGGCGGCCAAACTCGTGTTTACAACGGTGCCTGTCAACCTCTTTATCTATCCCCTAGGCCAAGGGGTAAGCGTGCGGTCGCAGATTGATATCACCGACAACACCATTACCGCCGACCTGGTGCCCCTAACCAGTGTTGCCCCTGGTGACATTGCCCTTAACATTGATGGCGCTGGTATGGTCTACCTGTACTAAGCGTGGTCTCCCCAAATTAAATAAGGATTCCCCCATGGCCCCCTCTCCTCCATCGCTCCGTGCCCCCTCCGTGCTAGACGCCATCATTCCCC
>CAZWNR010000404.1:0-4334 GCA_964635665.1 uncultured bacterium
GGGCCGAGGCCTGTTTGGTGCTGTGGCGACACACGACCACCGCTGGCATGGCCTACAGCCTCTGGCAAAGCGGATCCTCTGCCCAGCTTTGGCCACTGCCCAGCCCCGTCAGATCCCCCCAGGATGTTCTACACCACCGCGTGGCCGAGGGGATTTTACAGCAGTGCGCAGTCCCCCACCTGACTCCGGTTGCGATTTCCTGGCGCGATGGTCTCTTGACCCTGACCCAGGACAACCAACCGGGGGCTGACGGGTTGGCAGCGATGCATGTTTATCGCTCGATCCCGATTACCGCTGCGCCCAATTGCGAGGGGACAGTCATTCTGTTGAATCGTCGCAGTGTTCCCGGCCTGGGGTTCGAGGAGTCTCTGGCGGCTAATTTGGCCAGCGTGGTTGCCATCGCGCTGCACCAACACCACCTCCAGCAGCAGACCCAGCAATGCAATGAGCAACTACGCTACCTGAATTACCTCAAGGAAGACTTCCTCAGCACCCTCAATCACGAACTGCGTACCCCCCTCACCAGCATGATGTTGGCCATTCGGATGCTGCGGCGACCCGATCTCACCCCAGAGCGGGCGGCCATGTACCTTGATATTCTGGAGCAGCAGTGCAGCCGCGAAACCAATCTGGTCAACGACCTACTGATGCTGCAAACCGTCGATACCGGGGCCAACCGTACCCGCCTCATGCCTGTGGACTTAGTGCAGGTAATCATCACCCTGGCCAAGGAAGCCCAGGAATCCCTAGCGGCGGCGCAGTTGTCCCTAGTGCTAACCCTGCCCCAGGAGCCAGTACACATTTTGGCCTCCGCTAACCACCTAACGAGGGCAATTCAGGAACTGTTAACCAACGCCCGCAAGTACTCTGCCCCGGGCAGCACCATCACCCTAACCCTAGCCAAGCCCGCCGAGGGCGATACCCAGGCCACGGTGCGGCTCAGCAATGTGGGGGCTGGCATCCAGGCCGATGAACTGCCCCATATTTTTGAGAAATTCCGTCGGGGCCGCAACGCCACCAAGGAGGCTATCCCCGGCACAGGCACGGGGCTGGCCTTGGTACGGGGGCTAATGGAGCAGATCGACGGCACGATTACGGCGACCAGCCAACCCCTGGGCGAACAACTCTGGCAGACCTGCTTTTCCTTGGGGTTCCGCCGCCATCAGCCCACTGTCTAGACTCTGGCATACCGCCACTCTGAAGCACACAACCCCGAGGCCCAATCCATCCAGCCGTACGTGGGTGCAAGGAGAGCACACCCACCGATGCCGGGGGCATCCACGATGATTGAGTCCCCCATCAAGGGTTTGATGCGCCGCAGTGCACCCCGGGGAAATCGGGGTAGCCTCGCAGGCAGACTTTGCTGGTATTCTGGGCAAAGAAATCCTGATCGATGCCATGACCACCGATTTCCACGATCGATCCCTGTCGGAAGGTACGCCCCTAGGGGCGGCTAGTAGCTGGGCCGTTGACGATGCCCTAGCGTTGCAGGAAGACTGGGACGAAGGGGAGGAACAGGCTGAAGACGACGAGATTGAAGACCGCATTGAGGGCGGCATTGCCATCCACACAGAAAGGCTATCGGGTCGTCAGCGCCGTATCCATGCCATTACCGATTTGCCCTTCACCGTCGAGCAGCTTTGGCACATCCTCACCGATTACGATAATTTGGCCGAGTTTATTCCCAACCTCGTCCAAAGCCGCCGCCTCAGCCACCCTGAAGGGGGAATTCGTCTAGAGCAAGTGGGTGCCCAATCTTTGCTAAAAAACGTGCGGTTCTGTGCCCGTGTGGTGCTGGATACGGTGGAGAAATTTCCCCGTGAACTTTGCTTTACCATGGTAGAAGGGGATTTTCGTAAATTTGAGGGCAAATGGACGCTCTCACCCTTGGCAGGTGCGACAGCCCCCCGTACCCGGCTGGGCTACGACCTGCTGATTTGTCCGCCCCGTGCGATGCCTGCTGGTCTGCTAGAACGCCACATCCGCAACGATCTCAGCCGTAATCTGCACGCCATTGGTGAACGGGCCGCTACGTTGTTTGGGGCGATGTAGTCGCATTTACACAAGGGTTTGTTAAGGGGCTCCCAAGCGATGGTACAAACCATTGGCAGCAATCTGTAGAGCGGTGCTTCGACTAGCCAAGGTGTGTCGTTCCAATGAAAATTTGTTGCAACCTGCTGAGGGCTGCCTTAGGTGGGGCGGAGGCCCATGACTACAGGTGTGGTCTTGTTCTAGATGGGTTCTGTGGCGCTGGTTTTAGGGATCCCAGGGTGAGGGATGCCCAGCTTTCTCTGAAGAACTGTTACACTTCCTCAACAATTGGTATTACTGCCTAGGGTTGCGATGATAGGATTCCCAACAAACGGTTGAGAGATAGGAATTCATGACTGAAACGCTTACAGGTCAAACACCTATTTTCGGGGGCAGCACCGGCGGCCTTCTGACCAAAGCTCAGGTTGAGGAAAAATACGCCATCACCTGGACCAGTTCTAAGAAGCAAGTTTTTGAAATGCCCACGGGTGGCGCGGCTATGATGAACGAAGGGGAAAACCTTCTGTATCTGGCCCGCAAAGAGCAGTGCCTTGCCCTAGGCACCCAGCTGCGCACCAAGTTCAAGCCCAAAATTGAAGATTACAAGATCTACCGCATCTATCCCAGCGGCGAGACCCAGTATCTACACCCCGCTGATGGCGTCTTCCCTGAGAAGGTGAACGAAGGCCGTACCGCTGTGGGCAGCGTGGCTCGCAATATCGGTTCCAACCCCGATCCCGCCACCGTTAAGTTCAGCGGCAAGGCTACCTACGAAGTCTAGGTTCGGTCGCTGGCCGTAATCTTTGCTTTCGCGGTAACGTTCTACTCCTTTTGGTTGTTCTCTCTGTTGCAAACATCTATATCCTGATACCTAGGGCATGGCAACGCTGTGCCCTTTTTACTTTTCTCGGTTTGTAGAAGCCCCATGATTTCCCCGTCCTTTCAGCAGTTTCAGACCTACGCCAGCCAGGGTAATTTTGTTCCGGTCTACCAAGAGTGGCTAGCGGATTTAGATACCCCCGTTTCCGCTTGGTACAAGGTCTGTGCGGGGCAACCCCATAGCTTTCTGCTGGAGTCGGTGGAGGGGGGCGAAACCCTAGGCCGCTATAGTTTCCTCGGCTGCGACCCGCTGTGGGTAATGGAAAGCCGGGGTAAAACCTCCACCCAAACCCACCGGGACGGCACCGTCAATCGTTTTGAGGGCAACCCCTTCGAGATTTTGGCGGACTGCCTCGATCCCTACCATCCCGTGAAAATTCCGGCCCTGCCGTCGGGGATTGGGGGGCTGTTTGGCTTCTGGGGCTACGAACTGATCCGCTGGATTGAGCCCACTGTGCCGGTGCATCCCACCACCGAGGGCGATCTGCCTGACGGCCTGTGGATGCAGGTGGATAACCTGTTGATTTTTGATCAGGTGCAGCGCAAGGTGTGGGCCATCGCCTACGCCGACCTGCGCGACCCCAGCCACGATGTGCGCGACGCCTACGAGGAAGCCTGTGGTCGGGTGAGGCAACTCGTCGAAAAACTTACCTTACCCCTCTCGGCACAGCAGGGACGGCTGCCCTGGGCACCACCAGGACATCGTGGCGAGGAAACCCTGGCCTTCACCAGTAACCGCACCCCCGAAGAATTCTGTGCCTGCGTCGAGCAAGCCAAGGGCCACATCCAGGCCGGAGACATTTTTCAGGTAGTGATCTCCCAGCGACTGTCCACGGAATATGCCGGAGAACCCTTCGACCTGTACCGATCCCTGCGGCAGATCAACCCCTCCCCCTACATGGCCTACTTTAATTTCCAAGACTGGCAGATCATCGGCTCTAGCCCAGAGGTGATGGTGAAGGCCACCCTAGACAATGGGCCAGAGTCGCCCCGCATCGCCACCGTGCGCCCCATTGCGGGCACCCGCCCCAGGGGCAAAACCGCCGCCGAAGACAAAGCCTACGAGGAAGACCTGCTGGCCGACCCCAAGGAAATTGCCGAGCACGTCATGCTGGTGGATCTGGGCCGTAACGACCTAGGCCGCGTCTGCACCAGCGGCACCGTGCGGGTGGATGAGTTGATGGTGGTGGAGCGCTACTCCCACGTCATGCACATCGTCAGCAACGTGGTGGGAGAACTGGAACCCAGCAAAACCGCCTGGGATTTGCTCAAGGCTTGCTTCCCGGCGGGTACCGTCAGCGGAGCACCCAAAATTCGTGCCATGCAGATCATCCACGACCTCGAACCCTGCCGTCGGGGCCCCTACTCCGGCGTCTACGGCTACTACGACTTCGAGGGCCAACTCAATACCGCCATCACCATCC
>CAZWNR010000405.1:0-4329 GCA_964635665.1 uncultured bacterium
AGGGGGGCAGGGGGGATCCCCAAAATGTACTTCACTCGAGTGGAATCCGCTATAATAAGGTAAAGATTTCAAAAAGATTTTATCTGCTGCGCCTGGCTCCGGAAAGTACCGCGTTGTGCCAATAGAATCTTCCTCCCTAAGATATCAAAAACGATGCATTTGGCAAGATGCCAGAACAAAAAATAATGGAGAGAGCAGAAAACTAGGGTTGGTGGGCCTGTGACGTTGATGGTTGGGTACAGTGCACAGTTCTTAGAGCGTTCGCAACCTCACAGGTCTTGGGAAGTGCTATGAAGAATTAATAAACATTAGATTTGCTTTGCAATGGCTGGGGCGAGATTCCCCTTGTGGTATGAAGGGTACGATGGTTTACAGGATTGGCCAGAATGCCTGTGGTGTTGCTCAAACTGCTGGGTTATGCGGTTGGCAGCGTTGTCATGTACTGGGGTTTGCTGATCTTACTCATCGCACCCTGGATGTTGGCACTTCTGCTGGTCGTGCTGCTCAACGCTGTTTGGAATCAAATAATGCACAAGAGCGACGAGTGGCAATGGTTTCTCCATTGGACTGAATTTGTCGTACAGACCGTTCATCGACTTAAGTTTGAGTGGGTGGGTTGGATGCCTGGAATTCTGATCCAGATTTGGTATGCCGGATATGCAGCGAATTTAGTGCATACCTCAGCTTTAGGAAAGACAGCAACTAATGCGATCCTCCTTCAGCTAATGGGTTGCCTTGGAATCATTACAGCCGCAGTAATGTTTTACTGGCTCTATAACCTAGTCGTGGAAGTCAGACTAGGTAAATGGATTTACATTCTGGTGGGGGGCATTTCTTTGGTTGCATATTTTGTATTTTTACAACAACCCAAAGTTGCTTCGGTATTGGGCGAAAGCTGGCAACAAATCTTCGTTGCCCTACTTTCTGCAATGACGTAGTGTTCTGTACAATTACTACCTACGGGTTATAGACACGAGCTAATAACGCCTATGTACATTAACGGCAAAGAGCCTACCGATTAGAGCTCGAGATTATAGGTATTTCGATTTAGCTTTCGACTCCTGATTTGGACAACCATATCTGAACCGGATGATTGATACCCAATCCTGCTGGGCTACACCCAATTCCTCAGCGGTGCATTGTGGCTAAGCAGAGTGTCAGAGTTTTGCCAGTTATGGAGATAGCCGCAAATGCATCTTACAATTCTGCCTTTTGGGAATCGGGGTTATGTAATGGGGAACGGCTCGTCAGGGCCATAGACTCGCTGATTAGGTGGTGCGTAGGTTGGCTTTTTTATAGGAAAGTAGGCTTAAATTCATCCCCTATTCAATACTGATTCCGCCAAAGGTTTCGGCGGCATTAACTGGTTTCGCGAGGGGCGCTTTTTCCATCTGGCGAGCCTGTTTTCGGTGGGATTGAAAATAGCCCAACCAAGCGGCGGGGGCATCCATAGTTTCGCCACCATGTTTAGTTTTGCGTTGGCGCACTTGGCAGAGGACGGGGGTGTTGACGCAGGCTCCAGAGACAATTACCTGCCCCTTGGTGAGGGAGGGCAGTTCTTGCAGCAGGTCACGCCCCGCCGCTTCCACGCCATACTTCAGGCTTTCTTGGTCTACGGGGTTGACAATCCGCATCAGAAACTGGCTCATGCACTGGGACAGCACGTCAGAATCGAGCTTGCCGGGACGCTGGGTAATTAGGCCCACACCCATGCCAAATTTGCGCCCTTCGCTGAGAATCGTCCGCAGAATTTGCTTGCAGCGGGAGGGTTCGTGGCCGGGGGCAAAACGGTGGGCTTCTTCGACGAGAATAAACACCGGATAGGGTAGATAGTTCTCGTCGTCGGGGTTGATTTTGTCCTTGGCGGTGTTCATACGGGCCTGGTAGCTTTGTCGCAGCACTGCCGCACAGATCACCTGCTGTTCTTCCTGGCTAATTTCGTTCATTTGCAGTACGGTAACTTGGCCGGGGGCAAACAAATCCTTCGGCGCAAGGTGCTGCATTCGATGGAAGTAATCCGACCGTTCTAGCTTGCCCAGTTTCCATTCCAGGGCAGGGGCAGAGGAACCCGTTTTTTCGTTGCCCTCGTCGTCGGTGCTGCGGTCAGATTCGTAGCAGGCGGCGATCAAATCCTGCACGTCCCAGCGGTGGTCGCCCAACTTGTGTTTGCCCAGCAGACTAAAGGCTTTGTTGAGAATGGCCTGCTGGCGGTCGCTCATGTCGGGCAGCAGGGTCAAAATATCGTAGTAATCCAGGGAGGACATACGAATGCGGATGTCGTCGGGGGTGAGGATTTTCACCGCTGGGCTATAGCCATCGTCTGCGGCAAAGGCGGGGTGGCCGCGCATATCGGTGAGGGTGCCGTACTCGCCGTGGGGGTCAAAAATCAGCACCGCCGCCCGGTTGTAGGGGCTCATCAGTTCCTCAATTAGCACCCCCGCCGTGTAGGATTTGCCGGAACCCGTCCCCGCCAAGATGGCCATGTGGGTGCTCACCAGTTCCTTCACATCCAACGCCACGGGCACCCGTCCACCGGGTCGCAGCAGCAGAGAACCAATGTGGGCCGAACCCGCCGCCTGGGGCTGCTTTTTGTTGATGATGGCTTGCAAACTGGCATCGTCTGCCAGGTATACCTTTGCGCCAGGGTCGGGTGCCATGCGGGGGTTAATGAAGCCCAGGGCCGGATGGAAATAGCCCACCACATCCACCGTCACCTCGTACACTTCGGGGTTGGGATGGGCAAACCCCACCAGGGCGGCGATGGCCTCTGGGTTGATGTCCGGGTCGGCAAACAGGCGGTCAGGCAGGTGGTCGATTAGACTCAGCGCCGAAATTTTGCCTAAAATCTCCGCCTGGGGCAAGTCCACCACATCCACCCGATAGTAAACAAACTCGCCAATCTTCACCTGGCGATGGTCAGCGGTGATGAACAGGTACTGGTTGCCCGTGTCCCCCGGCCCTTTCACCGTGCCAATCACCGGAAGCTCTGGGGGTTTGGGTTTGGGTGCCATCGGGATGTCCTACTCCAAGGGTGCCGTCCAGCTTGTGTCCGCAGGGAAGCAGCGACGGACGGCAAAAACCATTGCCAAAAGTCTAGCACCTTCCCCTAGATCACCAGTACGCAAGGGTGCGGGGACATTGTCGGCCTGGGAATTGGGGTTCTCTGACCTAATTCCTTCGCCCTAAACCCGGCTAACCTGCCGCCGTTCCGTGGCTAATCGTCCGTATTTATAGTAGGCGGCGCAAGCGCCCTCGGAGGACACCATGCAGGCCCCTAGCGGGCTTTCTGGCGTACAGGCGGTGCCAAACACCTTGCAATCCCAGGGCTTTTTCACCCCCTTGAGGATGTCGCCACAGGCACAGGCCCGGTGATCCGCCACCTGCCGACCGGGGAGGGTGAACTTGGCCTCCGCATCCCAAGCCGCCAGGGCCGAGCGCATCCGCAACCCAGAGGCGGGAATATTCCCCAACCCGCGCCATTCAAAGCTTGGACGCACCTCAAACACCTCAGCCATCGCCGCCATGGCCACGGCATTGCCATGGTCGTTCACCAGGCGGGTGTATTGGTTTTCCACCTCGCAACGGCCCTCCGTCAACTGCCGCAGCACCATCCACACCGATTGCAAAATATCCAGCGGCTCAAAACCCGACACCACCACGGGTTTGCCATAGTGGTCAGGAACCACCCGGTAGGGATCGGTGCCAATCACGGCGCTGACGTGCCCCGGCCCCACAAAGCCATCCAGTTGCAAATCGGGGTTATCCAGCAGCGCCTCCAGGGCGGGGACAACCAGGACATGGTTGCTAAACAAACTAAAGTTCATCACCCCCTGATCCCGCGATTGCAGAACCGTGAGGGCCGTGCTGGGGGCTGTCGTTTCAAAGCCAATGGCAAAAAAGACCACCTCTTTATCCGGGTTTGCCTTGGCCATCGCCAACGCATCCAGCGGCGAATAGACCATGCGAATATCCGCCCCCTCCGCCTTGGCTTGCAGCAAATTCAGCTTGGAACCGGGCACCCGCATGGCATCGCCAAAGGTGGTGAAAATCACGTTGGGCTGCTGGGCAATGGCCATGGCATCATCCAATCTTCCCTTGGGCATAATGCACACCGGACACCCCGGCCCATGCACTAATTCAATGGTGGGTGGTAACAAATGCTCTAAGCCAAACTTAAAAATGGCGTGGGTATGGCCCCCGCAAACCTCCATAATTTTGATTGGCCCAGATCGATCCTGGGTCAATTTTTCTGCCAGTTGGCTAATATCTACCAAAACACCCTGGGCCTTAGCCGGATCACGAAATTCATCAACGTATTTCATGGGTTAA
>CAZWNR010000406.1:0-4327 GCA_964635665.1 uncultured bacterium
TCATGATCGGCTACTTGCAGAAGAGCTAACTACGCAAGATAAATCCCCTCAGTCCTTGGCAGAGGTTCTCGATAGAGCCGATTTGCTCAAAGGATTATATCTCTGTACTAGAAATGCTCTTGGGGCAGATAATTTAGACAACCATCCGCTGATTTTAGAGGCTAATACTGAAGAAGAAGCATGGCAAAAAATGGCCCTACTATTTTCCTCAGAAACGGCTCAAGGCTTTACAGTCCAGTGTATTAACCCTTTAAATCTGTAGCCTATAAGTAGAAAGATCCCATTTCATCGTAGCCGCCTAGGGTGCGGGTGGCCAATCCTCCCCTGGTCAGCAGGTGCAAAATCACCACTGGCTGATATACCGCCTGCATCGACATTTGGTGAGTGAGGAAATGGAGCAGTTCGGCAATCGGGCGCATGGGATGGGTGGGGTCACTTCTTTTAGGATGCCCTGGGGGTGGGAGAAATATCTGGCGGTGGGGTGAGAATTGCGGTGGGGGCGGGGTCGCCCCACCCAACGGGGGAACATCGCGCCCTTACCAAATCAGCGACAAATCCAACACAAATCCTGGCAAAACCTCACCACCCGATAGCGTGGTTGGTGCCGTCAAAATTTCCACAGCTTGGCCAAGGCGATAGATCTCAATCTGTTGCAGCTTGCGGTTAATGAGCCAGCCAAGCTGAGTTCCATTTTCCAGGTATTCCAGCATTTTTTTGCGAGTACGATCCAGGGAATCGCTAGGCGACATCAACTCAACCACAAAATCTGGACACAGGGGCACAAACTGGTCTTGCTGCTCTGGGGTGAGGGCTTGCCAACGATCCTTCCGAACCCAGGCGACATCGGGGGATCGGTCGGCCCCATTGGGCAGCGTAAACCCAGTGGATGAATCAAATACCTCCCCCAGTTGGGTGCGGGTATTCCAGAGATCGAGCTGGGTGGTGAGCTTAACATTACGCTTGCCCGTATTGCCCCCGGTTGGCGACATAATGATGAGCTCCCCAGTTGCAGTGCGTTCAAATTTTAGGTCGCGATGGTTTTGACAAAGCTGAAAAAACTGGTCGTCGGTTAAAGCTAAATCTAGGATTAAGGGCGTGGGCAAGGGCGAAGACAGGTTCGTAGGAGAGGCCATTAGTTGATCTCCTCAAGATATTGCTCAAACTCGCGCAGGGCCATGCTAGACCCCGCCACCCAGGCGCGTTCCACATACTGGGGCAACAGCGTTGCAACCTCCACCGTGGAAAACGTGGGGCTGGTGGTCAAACGGTCGTAGCCTGTGGCGGTTAACCCATAGATCATGAGTTGGCCCTGGCGATAGATCCAAACCTCTGGCACCCGCAAAAGTTCGTAAACCGATAGATCGGTGTAGGATGTCCAATCCCTTTCAATCACCAGATCCGGGGGCAGATCTTGGCTGAGATCAATACGATCCTTTCCTAAAACGGCCTGCCAATTCTGAATATAAAAACAGGCATCCGGCTCAGCCCCAGCTTCGTCCATTTGCTTAAGGGTGATGGGATGGGAACTATCCCAATTCCGACCCTGGTGCCGCAGAAGTGCCTTGACCAAATCCACCAGGGTATCAATGCGTCTACCGTGGGCAGGAAGGGGAGCCATGATCCGGAGTTCTTGGGTGTGGGCATTAAAGCGAATTTTGATGGCGGCATTCTCTCGGCGGCTGGCCAGCAGGGCTTCGTAGTCGGCCCAGGTTTGGTCGCTGAGGGTAACGCTGCTCCCGGCAGGCAGTTGGATGTGGTCGCGGCTGACGGACAAAACCGTGGGGGAGGCCATTGCGCTTGCTCCATGGAGACTTGGGGAAGATTTATCTATGATGCCCTATCCCACTTCATCGGGGTCGATGCCCAGGGATCGTAGGCGTTCGGCTAGGCGATTGGCCCGTTCTTCGGCCTGTTCTGCCCGTTCCTCGGCGGCCTGGATAGCTTGTTCCGCCGCTTGTTCCGCCTGTTCAGCGGCTTGATTGGCCCGTTCTTCAGCCTGCTCTGCCCGTTCTTCGGCGGAAAGAATCAGTTGTCCCTCGGCATCAAACCACCGCAGCCACAGGCGTTCGATGCCTTCATAGGTGCCCTGCCAAACCCCCAGGCTAAGCTGCCACTCTGGAATAGAGATACGCTGATCGGTGATCTCCATCGGTTGATAATGGCCACCCACCAGGCGAAACGCCCGTAGCTGGTTGGTGTAGCGGTCAAAGATAACGTAGTAGGGAATCCGCAGAATTTGTTCGTAGACTTCCCACTTAGTCGGTGGCTGGCCCGGAAGCCGGGACGTTTGGCCCAGGTCTTCCTTTTCGGTGCCGGGAGACAGTAGCTCGACCGCCACAAAGGGATTTACCCGCTCTTGCCAGACTACATAGCTCAGCCGCATATCGCGGTTTTCGTAGAGCCGGGGCACCCCCACCACCGCAAACCAATCGGGCCGCTTGTGCCACAGGGGATGATCGACATCGTAGTAGAGATTCATATCCCCCACGCTGAAGACCTCGTCTTCGGCAACGGTGGTGAGGTGCAGCGTGGCGCTCAGCAAATGGGGCTGGAGGTAGTGGTACTCGTCCGGCAATCCTGGCTCCGCTGGGTCTTCGCTAGGCAGGTCGTACATGGTAGGCAGCGTTTCTTTGGCCGACCGGGGCGGGTCTGTCTGCTCTACGGGGCGCTTGAGTTCTTGCATGGTGGTTAACGTCCTCCAAAAATCTCTCTCGTACCCCGGCCTTGGCCCTCACCCTCCTGGGCTACTAAGTACACACATCTTGCTTTCATGCCGCAAGTCCTTGGAGATCCCCCTAAATCCCCCTTAAAAAGGGGGACTTTGACTCCGGTTCCCCCCTTTTTAAGGGGGGCTAGGGGGGATCGATTCCTTTTATCGTCTACGTTAAGGACTTATGTGTACACAGTAGCCCGACCGGGAGAAGGGGTTTGGGGATGAGGGCTTATCCCCTCGCCCGCCTAGGTCGGACTCTGCGGCCCTTCATGTCGGTTATTTTTTCCGGTGGATTGTCCTGCTCTGATTCTGACCGATCAAACAGGCGTTCGGTGAAGCGGGTGAGCCACACTTCCCGCAGTTGGGGGTCGGGGAATCGCTGAAGTATCTCGTCAATAGAGGGGTCTACCTTGGCCTGGTGTTCGTCGCTGGCCCAGATCATTTTGTTAACCTCGGTGCCATCGGGACGAGTCACCGTCAGCCGCCGGGCTTCAAAACCACCTTTGCTGGTGGCTTTCACGGTCGCCTGCAACGCCTCCAGATTTTTGAATCGGCGGGAGAGGTCGCTGAGATTTAGCTCGAAGCGGGTCACGTCCTCATCGGTCCAAGATTCGGCGGGTTTGTCGGCAATCACCATGATCACCGCCTCTAGCCACTGGCGATCCGCCACCGCATCATCCGCCGCTGCCCTAGCAAAACGGTTGAGGCTGGCCTCCACGCAGTTGCCCAATACTCGGCTGGCCCGAAACTGAAGGTCTTGGCGCAGTTGGGTGTGGTCGCTATGGACGCCAAAGGCGCTGTAGAGCAGGTCTTGGCATTCCGAAAGCAGGGCATCGTAGGCCCCATTGATTTCCCGCAGGGCTTCGACCAACCGCTCTCGGTAGGTGCGGGCGGTGGTGCCATCATCGGCCTCAGACACCACGATGGGCGTTAGGCCGCAAGCCTGGGGCAGGGCATTAAACAGCAAATCATCCGGCTCCTGGGTGGAGAGCAGGGTTTGCAGCACGGCACGGGAGGACTCGCTGAGGCGGCGGGTTTTGAGGGTGAAGTTGGGCAGCTTGCGAACAAACTGAATTAACGGCTTCACCACCGACAACACCGTTACATTCCGGGCACCGAGGGCACCACGGGGCTTGGTGGCTCCTCCGCGCAAAATGGCCTCCAGTTCCCGAAACACCTGGCTGCGTACCCCGGTTACGTCGATGTGCTTCACCGCAAAGCGGGCCGGATCCTTCACCAGTAGCTCAAAATGCTCTGGCCCCAGAACCGGGATAAAGGTGCCCTCTTTGTAGACGCTGACCTCGTCGCTGTAGTGGAGCAGCACCGCCGCCAGCAGCACCGGGATGGTGCCCGATTTCATCCCGTAGGGTGGCGCATTCAGGGTTTGGTACAGGTCCCTAAGGGAGCGGGGGGTATCGGTGGTGCCGAGGCAGAATTCGGCCATGGCTGTCCAAATAGTGCCCAGGTTTGATTGGCCGAGGGTGGCCCTCACCCCTCGCCCCTCTCCCTGGGGGCGAGGGGAACCGGATCGGGTTGCTTCTCCTGCTTCTGTCCTGAGAGAAGCGGGAGCCAGCCGTTCTTCACTCCCCTCTCCCCGTGGGAGAGGGGCCGGGG
>CAZWNR010000407.1:0-4312 GCA_964635665.1 uncultured bacterium
ATAGCTTCCTCCCGGCGGCTGTGCCCCATCCCATTGTTCTCCTACCCCCTGGAAGAGAGGCGCGCATACTGTGACTGGTGAAGATTCCAATACTATGTGGGCCTATGACGCTGCCGTCGTTGCCCGCCATTTTCGCTGGCGCTGGTGGACCCTGACGACCAGGGTGGTGCAAATCCTCTGGTGGCTGGGCACCTTTGTCCTGGGTTTGCAGATGGATCAGTGGTTCCGGCGAGAGGAACAAAATCGACAAAAACGGGCTTCCCAGCTCCGCCAGGTGCTCATCAATCTAGGGCCAACCTTCATCAAGGTCGGGCAGGCCCTATCGACCCGACCCGACCTCGTCCGTAAAGATTTTTTGGAGGAACTGACCAAGCTTCAGGATCAGCTTCCCCCCTTCCCCACCCCCCTGGCCCGCGCCATCATTGAGGCGGAACTGGGCTACTCCCCCGAAGAAATTTTTAGCACCATTTCCCCGGCCCCCGTCGCTGCCGCGAGCCTCGGCCAAGTCTACCGAGCCCGCCTCTTTTCTGGCGAAGAGGTGGCTGTTAAGGTGCAGCGCCCCAATCTCCGGCCCCTGCTGAGCCGCGATCTTTACCTGATGCGCTGGGCAGCAGGATGGATGGCGCGGTTCCTGCCCCTCAACCTTGGCCACGACCTCACCCTGATTGTGGACGAGTTTGGCACCAAGCTATTTGAGGAAATTGACTACCTCAACGAAGGGCGCAACGCCGAACGCTTTGCCGCCAACTTCAAGGACGATCCGACGGTAAAGGTTCCCACGATCTACTGGCCCTACAGCAGCCACCGAGTCTTAACCCTGGAATGGATTGAGGGCAGCAAACTCACCGACACCGAAGGCATGGCGGCGGCCAACCTAGAGCAGGATCGCCTAATCGAAATTGGCGTCACCTCTGGGCTGCGGCAACTGCTGGAATTTGGCTTCTTCCATGCCGATCCCCACCCCGGCAACCTGTTTGCCCTAGCCGATGGCCGCATGGCCTACATCGACTTCGGCATGATGGATCAGCTCGACCAGGAGACCAAAGAAACCCTGGTGGATGCCATTGTTTACCTAATTAACCAAGACTTTAGTCGGCTCGGTTTGGCCTTTGTCAAGCTGGGCTTTCTCACCCCAGACACCGAGCTAGGCCCCATTATCCCAGCCCTCAAGCGGGTGTTGGGGGATGCCATGGGGGCCAAGGTACAGGACTTCAACTTCAAAACCATTACCGATCAATTCTCGGAACTGATGTACGAGTATCCCTTCCGGGTACCCGCCAAGTTTGCCCTGATTATTCGTTCCCTCGTCACCCAGGAAGGTCTGGCCCTCAGCCTCAATCCCGACTTTAAGATTGTGGATGTGGCCTACCCCTACGTCGCCCGTCGGTTGCTGTTGGGAGAAACCCCAGCCCTGCGCCAGCGGCTGCTAGAGGTGATCTTTAAAGATGGTCAGTTACAGTGGCAACGGCTCGAAAATATGCTGGCCATTGCCCGCAGCGACAGCCACTTCGACGTCCTGCCAACCGCTGGCCTAGGCATTCGCTATTTAATGTCGGAGGAGGGGATGCGCCTGCGTCGAATGCTGTTGCTGGCCCTAACCGAAAACGACCGTCTCCACACCGAGGAAGTGCAGCGTCTGTGGGACTTGGTGAAAGACGATCTGACCATGGAGCGGGTACTAGGTGCGGCATGGGGAGCCTTCACCACCTACTCCCTGGAACAGGCTGAACAACTAGTACCAGGCATGGGGGAACTGCGCCAAGTGCTTCAGGTCTAGAGAAGTCCCTAGGGGCAACGAGCCATCAAGCACATATGGCTCGGGATTCAACGACCCCAGACTCTAATCTGCCTAGGTCAAGCATGGCAAGGCTAATTTCCCCAGGGTTGCGGCTGGAATTGCTCCCACCTTCTAGAGAAGGGAAAGCTCTCCCCTATAATTGCTAAAGATTAATGATTGTTTCAGAGCGTTACCCGTGTATTCCCAACCTCCCTACATTCTGCTTCTGGCGGGTTTTCTTGCCGCCGTCACCTCTGGCTATGCCTTTAGCACCGCCCTGCAAGAGTCCGTCAGCGACTGGAACCGCAACCGTTCCACCCGCATCCTCGCCACCCTGCGCGGCCCTCAGCTGAAGATCCCTTTCTTGGGTATCTGCGCTGGGGTGTGCGTTTTTCTGGCTTCCGGCATTCAACTGTTCGGCTTTTCCGGCAAGGTTGCCTACGCCATGGGGGCCCCGATGACGATTCTCAGTGGTCTGCTAATTTGGTCGCAATTGGGCAAAATTCTGGCCATGATTGAGGAAGGCGGATCAAAAGCGCTAGATTTAGACTCCTTCTAGCGCTAAGTAGGGTATTCGAGCCAAAGCTGGCCTCGCTCCTCTCTACCACCCCGGCTTCCAAGGATGACAGGCTAAAGCTGGCCTCATCGTTGTGATCGTCCATCGGATCAGCCCAGTCCTCCATGGGAATCGACGGGTTAACTGGATGAAGGATGAAGATCGTTGCTGAGATTAGGTCATCCCTGATCGGAGGTTCTGGTCTTGCCCTTGGGAGTTACCCTTAGGATGTTATTTAAATCTTAATGCTTTAACCAAGAGCTGGGCCTGGGCCTTAGTGCTCCCATATACTGGCTTTCCCTGGCCTATCAACCTAGGATGGGGAGCATGGGTGGGACGGGATTTCGTTGAGATCTTTTTCCATTTTTTGCGCACAATACTATCATCCAGGTTGACCTAGTTTCCTTGGGCTATCCAGGGTCAGGTGGGTTGCAGCATTCGAGACAGATCCCATGGGGCCAATTGAACATCTACCCAATGACCCATCACCTCATCCTTCATCATCGGTGGCGGAGGACGCGCTCAAGGGCCTGAGCCAAGACCTTGAAGCTCTACGTCAAAAGATTTCGGCCCAGTTGACTGAGGATATTACCTATCTGCAGCGCCGTAAGCAGCGTTTGATGGCAGACATTGAAACCTTGGAGGGAGATTTTTCCCAACTCAAGGCTGACTACCAGGCATTGCAGGAAAACCATAGCCAGGCCCTCAGTGAAGAGCAGATCGCCCAGCAGCAGATGTGGGCTAAGCGTCTAGCCCAGGCCCTCGCCACCCACCTCCAGGCTCGGCTGACGGAGTCGCTATTGGCTCCTGGAGCTGTTGCCGGAGGGGATGCGCTCACCTCCTTTACCGAGGCCAGCGAACGCTTAACCGCCCTCGACAACAGCCTCCACAGCGCCCTCAAGGCACTCCAGCAAGACCTTCACAGCTACCAAAGCAGCCTTTCCCAGCAGGTAAGCCGGATGCACAGCATGGAGCAGCAAGGGGAGGCTATTCTAGAAGCCTTAGTGGCTCGGATGAGCCAGCAGCTCCAGACCCAAATGGTACAACCTTCCCAGCGGAACCCGATCATCGCTGGGCGGGAGGCGGCGGAGGTGGCCCTACCCTCGGGACAGCGTATACCGGAACTTCCCGGTCAAGGACTGTGGAGTTCTCCTTCCAACCCTTGGCCTCGGGGGGGCAATCCCCAGCATCCGGCACCGCCAACCACCGCTAGACTAGGGCAACTTCCCGCCGGGGCACAGCCTCGGAGGGAAGATTTATCGAGGGGGGTATCAGAGCAGGCACCACCAGCTACCGCAGAGGGTTCTCGACCGACCTCCCAGAGACCGTCCCTGAGCCAGGGACGACCTATCCCGCCCCCTGCCACCCAATCACCAACCATGAGCCGTAGCCAGCTTCAGGCGGGGCTTATCTTGGTGATTCTATCCACCGCGGCCCTATCCATTCACAACGTCTTGGTGGGCTTGATTGGCTATGGTGGTCAGGTACTAGGGCGGTTTCCTGTGGATGCAATCCTGCCCCTCACAATTCCTAACTCGCTCCTATTGCTTTGGTTGCGGATGGTGGTGGTGGTGCCACTCATGGTCTTTGTGGCCCCACGCCTGCGGCCCACCGTAGGCCAGGAAATTGGGCAACTTCTCGCCCAGGAGGATCGCCGCCCCCTAGTTCAGGTCTTGGCCAGCGGCGGTTTCCTATTTCTCTCCCAAGTCCTGATCTACAAGGCCATCTCCGACATTGGGCCAGGGGTCGCCGTGACGCTTCTGTTCATGTATCCCCTCATTACCGTGCCCCTCGCCTGGGCCTTGTTTGGAGATCGGCCCACCCCCTTGCGCCTAGTGGTTATGTTCGCCATCACGATGGGTATTGTGTTCACGGCCCTGCCCCGCATCTCCAGCGACATCAGTACCAGTACGGTATCTCCCTGGGGGGTGGGGGCGGCCATGCTGGTTTTCGGGTGGCAGCCGGTGTTGCCGGTCGCG
>CAZWNR010000408.1:0-4311 GCA_964635665.1 uncultured bacterium
GAGCAGATCATCCAGAGGAACTGGCCCCGGCTGGGCCGCCTGAGGCACCGCCCGCAAGCCCCCCGCCCAGCCCACCGCCTGCCCCCCCGGAATCGGCCCCGAGTGCTCGCCCTACCCTGAGCCTGCCGCCGCTGGCCCCACCGCCGACGGCCAACCCAACCCCAAAACCCTCTCAGGAAAAGCCTGCGACACCGTTGCTGCCCTCCCATGAGGCGGCAGGTTTTCGGGATCTAAAGCTACAGGATCGGTTTTGGTCTCGGCTCAACGAAATGGCGGTATCGGTTCAGCAGGAAGCCCTGGATCGACGCCAGAAGCAGAGTTCTAAAACCCGCCAGACTGCACCGGAGGCTAGCCCCACCGAAGCCATGGAGCCCGAGCCCTTTGCCGGAGAAGTGGTGATCTACGAAGACGAGGATGAAACCCTGGCGAATCGGGGATCTTCCACGATAGCGGGAGCATCCACCGCGACGGCGGAAGTTCCGGAGGAACCCCTTGCCCCCCCGGTGCCGGAGGTGGAGGTACCCAGCGGCGATTTAGTCGCCGGAGAATCTGTGCTGGTAACCCTGCGGGTGCCTTTCCATCCCAATCGGCTGTACCTCAAAGTTTGGATTACCGACCCCCAAACCCGCAGCTTGGTGGATGAGCCGCGTCAGGTGATGAATTTGCGCCCCAACGGCCACGGACAACTAGAGGGAACCGTACAGATGACCGCCCCCCTAGGTTGCCTAGAGGCCGAATTTGAAGCCATTGCCGTAGACATGATCACCCAGCAGGAAAGCTACAAAGCCACCGTCAGCCGATCCATCGTGCCAGCGGGATTGGAAACCTCATCCCTGGAAGAGTTTGATCTTTAGAGTGTAGGGTGGCCGCATAGGCCGATCCCCTGTTTGGTGTAGCGCTTTTGGTGTAGCGCTACGAATCGCCATCGAGGATCTTCGGCACCTTGAAGAAGTCTTCTTCCCGGTCGGGGGCGCAGTTCAGCATGGTTTCGCGGTCGCCAAAGGGCTCCAGCGCATCGGGACGGGTAATGTTGTTGAGTTCGATAGCGCGGGTAGTGGGTTCTACGTCGGCGGTGTCGAGTTCGCTGAGCTGTTCCACGTATTCCAAAATGCGGCTGAGCTGCCCGGTAAACTGCTGCTCTTCTTCGGGGGAAAGCTCTAGCCGAGCCAGCAGCGCAACTTTCTGAACCTGTTCGAGATCAATCATGGCGTTGGCATCACAAAAACTATCACTAACGTAGGGTGGGCGGTGCCCACCCTACGGGGGATGAGGTTGACGGACTTAGAAGAAAATGTCGTTCTTCAGGCGTCCGGTGTTTTTCATCCAGTTTTGGGCTTCGATGTAGTTGTTGGGGGCAATGGTAATGGCCTCCAGCCAGTAGCGGGCCGCTTCGTCAAAGTAGGTTTCGGCGGAGTCGTTGTCTCCGGCGGCTTCGGCCTGTTCGCCCTTGTAGTGGTAGATCACCGCCATGTTGTTGAGGGCTTGGCACATGCGGGGGTTAAGGTCGATGGCTTCCTGGTACTTTTCGAGGGCGATCTCATGTTCGCCGTTGCTGGCATGGATGAGGCCCATGTTGTAGAGAATGAAGCTGCGGTCGTAGGGATCTTCTTCGAGGGTGAGGGCTTCGCGGTAGTTTTCCATCGCCTCGGCATATTCGCCATCGGCCTGGGCCGACATGCCGTCGCGATAGTAGGCAAAGGCCTCCTTCTCGCTCTTTTTGGCGGGCATCATCTTGAGAATCATGTCCGCCATCACCGTAAAGGACTTGTCGATGAAGTTGTCGTTACGCTGGGTTCTGGGCATATGATGACGTCCACCAATGAAAATTAGGAGAACAAAGGGAGAGGAAACAATTGTTCTTTAGATTAGCCTATCAAAGGTCCGATAGTCTGGCCTAGGCGAATCTTGGCAGGTCTAGCTCCCCTCTCCTGCCTGATAGCGAGGGCACTACCCAATCACCTGCTGCACCAAGGCCGCGAGTTTTTGGGCGCTGTCTCGCACGGCCAAATCTCCCGCTGCCTGGGCCATGGCAGCGAGTTGGTCGGGGTGTTGCAAAAGCTGGCTAACGGTGTTGGCTAAGCGATCTGCCGTCAGATCCCGCTGGGGCAGCAGTTGGGCGGCTTCGGCAGTGCTAAACACACGGGCGTTGATGGTTTGGTGATCCTCCGCCGCTGCGGGGTAGGGAATCAGCAGGGAGGGGGTGCGGGTGATGGCTAGTTCCGTTAGAGTGCCTGCCCCAGAACGGCAGAGGGCCAAATCGGCCCGATAGAGCAGGGCGGCCATGTTGTCGAAGAAGGGCCGATGGATATAGTGGGGGTGGCTGAGGGCGTCGGTATCGGGGTCGTTTTTCCCGGTTTGGTGAATAATCCAAGCGCCTTGCTCTAACCAAGTCGGAGCCGCCTGACGGACTAGTTGGTTGACCGCGACGGCCCCCTGACTGCCGCCGAAGATCAGAATCAGCGGCACGTCTGCGGGAATGATGGGATCCGTTAAATCTGGGGGAGCATCCGTCAAAAAATCCGCCCGCACGGGGGTGCCTACGGTGATGGTCGTGGCCTTAGGGAGATACTGCGCCGCTACCCCAAACCCTAGGGCCACCGTGGTGCACCAGGGGCTAAGCCAGCGGGTCACTTTCCCCGGCAGGGCGTTGGATTCGTGCAGCACGGCGGGTAGGCCCAGGGAACGAGCCGCCAGGATGGCCGGAGCGGCAATGTAGCCCCCGGTGGTGAAAACACCGCTAAATTCGCCCTGCTTCAGCAATTTTCGCACCCGCCGCGTGGCCAGGGCACATTGGCTCAGCAGCCGCACCGTGCGTACCCCAGGCCGTCCCTGCAATCCTGCCATAGTCACCGTATGCAGCGGGTACTGACCCGCCACCAGGGTGGTTTCTAGGCGATTGGGTACCCCCAGCCATTCCAGGCTGTAGCCCATGCGCTGAAGCTCGGTGGCGGTGGACAGGGCCGGAAACAAATGCCCTCCAGTGCCACTGGCGGCCACTAGAATCTTGGCGGGTTTGTCCAACCCAGATTTCTGGAATACGGGGTTTGGTGAATCCGACGGAGGGGAGGGAGCGGTTTGGGCCACGATCTTTTCTCGCCCGCAAAAACGCCTTTCACTATACCAACTCCTTGGCCCTTGCTTTAAGCTTGTGCTAAGGGAACGAGACCTTGACCATCGGAGTCTGAAAGTCTCAGCAAGGTTCCAAGATAGGTTCCAACATAAACGTGACTGGTGAGGAGATGGGTATGGGTTTTGGCATGGGATCATCGGCCATGGGGCGATACGGCTGGTTGGCGGGTTCGGCCTGGGTGCTGACCTTGGGCACAGTTCCGGCCATGGCTGCCCCGGCGGAAACGGCCCCCGCAGCGGTGCGCCAAACCCTAGAGCGCATCGAAGCCGCCGCCAATGCCCAGGATTTAGAGGCCGTGATGGCCGCCTACGCCCCCAGCTTCACCAGCGACACGGGCTTTGACCACAGCCAACTGCGCCAAACCCTAGAAGCCCTGTGGCAGCAGTACGACAGCCTCACCTACGAGGTGGAACTGCTGACCTGGGAAGCGGCAGGCCCAGGGGCCTACACCATTGAAACCCGCACCCAAGTCAGCGGAGTACAAGGGTTGACTGACCGACGCCTCAACCTAAAAGCGGACGTCACTTCGCGGCAGCGGATCGAAAATGGCCAAATCACCCGCCAAGACACCCTTGCCGAAACCAGCCGGATGACCTCTGGCACCAATCCGCCGACCCTACAAACCTTACTGCCCAACCCCCTCTCGTCGGGCCAGCCCTTCGCCTTCGATACCATCGTGGTAGAACCCCTAGAAGGCCGCGCTCTGATGGGGGTAGCGGTGGATGAAGGCGTCACCGCGACGGATTTCTTTGAGCCTCGGCCCGTGGTGTTCGATATCCTCAGTGCCGGGGGGCTGTATAAGGTAGGTGCGGCCCTCGAATCCCCCGACCAGCGATGGATTTCGGCGGTCATTATCCGCGAAGATGGCATGGTGGTGGAAACGCGGCGGGTGACGGTGGAATAGGGTCATTATGAAACGGGCTAGAAGCGAGATCCTGGCGTTTTCAAAAACTCCAACTCTTCCTCCGTAGACTCGCGACCGAGAATTTCGTTGCGGTGGGGATAGCGGCCAAACTGATCGATGATAGCCTTGTGGCGTAGCTCAAATTGAAAGTTATTATCTGGCGCGTGCTGCTGAAAAAGGGTCGCCGCCTGGGCATGGTTAACCTTCGATTCGCTATGCATATAGGGCATCAGCAAAAACGTGCGTTCCATGATCTCGAGTTCGGCCAAGGCCCCCT
>CAZWNR010000409.1:0-4305 GCA_964635665.1 uncultured bacterium
CCTGCACCGTCGCGCCGTGGGTACCGACCACCCTGGCCCTGAGGATTGGTCTGCCGAGGGTGGGCGTGGGCCGGAGGAGGAGTCCACCATTCCCCGGCTGTGGATTCTGTGTGAAGCGGCCTACAGCCCCGACCCATCTCTGATTGCCCGTCCGACGGCGGAGCGACTGCGCCTCCTGCAACTGACGCAGTTCAAAGACGCAGTGATTCTGCTCCAGGTGCGGGGGGAAGCGAAGCCCGACTGGAGCCTCCGCATTGATCTAACCCCGCCAGAGGAGATGCTGCGGGAATGGAGTCGCTGGGGTGACGTGGCTTCCCTAGGACGCTTGATGGCGTCGATGCTAGAGCGCTACCACCTGACGGTGGATCCCAACCTCAACGGCGATACCCTCCATGTCCTGTGCCAACCCCAGCGGGAGGGAGAGGGCTTGGGGGCTGCCACCACCGTGGTTCAGGCCCAGGCCGAGATTGTGGAGACCCTGTCCAGCCTCCTAGAGGAACTGGCTCCCCAGGGCATGTACCGAGCGATTCTTTACGGTCAACCCCAGCCCAATACCGATCCCGCCTGGGTGCATTACCTAGACCTGCCTGCGGCTCACCATAGCGCCTTAGCCGACTCCCCTGAGTATCTGGCCCAGATGGGGGATTTGCCCGCCATGGCCTTTCTGCTGACGCGCCAGCTCAATCCCAACTTAGAGGATCGGCTGGCGACGGGGGGGCAACGGGTGCAGTTGTTGCGGCGAGATCGGTTACTCCATGTGATGGTGGATGGCCCGGTGGTGCCCCAACGGCGTCTGGTGGCTCCGTTGCTCCACAACTACCTGCTGAGCCTCAGCCCCGTGGGCTTAGAAGGGGTGCGGATCTACGGGCGACGATCCGGCCAAAGCCGCCCTGCCTGGAGCTATGGTCGAGACTTTGCGGAGCGCCGTCGCCTTATCCCTGAGGCGGCCCCAGAGTTTACCGCTTCCGATGCCTACGTGAACGAACTGCTGGTGCGGCCCGATAGCCCCATCACCCATGCCGAGATTTCGCCGGAGGAGGAAGCCGCTGCCCTCGCCCACTGGTGGACGGCGGTGGTGGATCGATGGCAGGGGTTGCTGGTTCAGTCTCAATTGTTTAGCCGCGCCCAGCCCCTCAGCGTTCTAGATCGGGCTTCCAGCCCCCAGGCTACCGATGGCGTCAAAATCGCCATGGTATGGGCGGCGGTGGGGGTTTTGATGGCCGTCCAGGTGGATTGGTTCATGGGGCAAATGTTGCGGCCCTCGGCCAATGCGGCCAAGGCGGAACCGATGGCCACCCTGGCCCCTTCGCCCCCTGACCCCGATGCTGAGTTTGCCCAAGCCCTATCAGAGCTAGACTGGCCTACGGGATCCGCTGATGCTGAGGGCGAGGGGTTTGTCTCAGAATCCACCACCGATCTCTTCACCAGCCCCAGTCAGCCCCTTGTGGCCATCGATGATCTGGTGGCGACCTCCCCCTTTGCCACCTTCAATAGCGAACAGCTCAATGAAAAGGTGGCCCTCTATGCCCAGCGGGTAGCCACCGAGGGGTCTGCCGATGTGCTAATCGTCGGCAGTTCCCGGGCCTTGCGGGGGGTTGATCCAGAGGCCCTGCGGCGAGAACTAGCGGCCATGGGTTACGAAGACCTGAATATTTTTAACTTCGGCATCAATGGCGCAACGGCTCAGGTGGTGGATCTCGTGCTGCGTCAGGTGCTAGAGCCCGATCAACTGCCTCAGCTAATTCTTTGGGCCGATGGGGCTAGGGCTTTCAACAGCGGACGGGATGATGTCACCTACAATGCCATTGTTGCTTCCCCCGGCTACCGGGAGCTACTGACCCAGCGACCGGCCGTGGCCGATGCTTCTGGGGATGATCCTGCCGTGGCGACCGAAGATGCCCCTGGTGCCCATGATCGCTCCCTACCCCAGAGCTATGCGGCCATGGACGAATGGATTAGCGATCAGATGGGCGAATTTTCGGCGGCCCACGGTGATCGTGGTGGGCTAAAGACTTGGCTCCAGAGCCAGCTAGGGGCTGTGATACCTACTGTGGCGGCTGGGGGAACCGTCACGCAAGAGCAACTGGATGCCCCCATGCCCGCTGGCAGTGCCATTGACCGCGATGGCTTTTTGCCCCTTTCGGTTCGGTTTAATCCCGCCACCTACTATCAAACCTATGCCCGGGTTTCTGGTCGCTACGATGGCGACTACGAAGATTTCCGTCTGGATGGGGCACAGATGGAGGCCCTCGATAGCCTGCTCACCTTTACCCAGGATCAGGGCATTCCCGTTGTCTTTATCAACACACCCCTCTCCGGTGAATACCTAGACGACTATCGCCAGGCCGCTGAGGATGAGTTTTTGCGCTATATGCTCACCCTCTCCACCACCGAATCAGGCTTTCTCTTCCGAGATCTTGGGCAGGCTTGGCCCCAACAGTACGATTATTTTTCCGATCCCAGCCACCTCAACCGTTACGGGGCCTACCAAGTGTCTCAACGGTTGGCCCAGGATCCCCTCATTGCTTGGCCGAGACCGTCGGCCCCCGCTGCCCCATGATTTTGCCCTCCATCACCTACGCCCTCTTTCTGATCAGCGTCATTGGTATTTTTTGGGCGCTGGAGTCGGTTCAGGCTCGGCTTTGGCTGTTGATGGTGGCCAGCTTGGTGTTCTATGCCTCCCTCCAGGTGCAGTATTTGCTGCTGATGGTCGCCCTGCTGTTGATTACCTTCTTCATCGGGCAGGCCATCGTGGCCCCCCTCGACTGGCGTACCCCCAGCGCCCAATGGCAGGTGGCCGAACAGGGCTGGAACCAGCGCCGTAGGAGTCTGCTGTGGCTGGGGATTGGGATTCAGGTGGCCCTATTGCTGGGCTTTAAGTATTTGGAAGGGGTGTTGCGGCTGCTGGGCTGGACAGACAGTAGCCTTGGGGGGGCGCGTCTAGACAATACCTTGACCAATGTTGTGATGCCCCTAGGGCTAAGCTTCTTTGTGTTTGAGTGCATCGCCTACCTGGTGGATGTCTACCGAGGCTCACCCGCCGCGACAAACTTTGTGGACTTTGGGGCCTACAAATTTTTCTTCCCCAAGCTGATCTCTGGCCCCATCACCCGTTTCCATCCCTTTATTGACCAGGTGGAACAGCCCAAGGCTCCGGGGCTGAATGGGGTTGTCGAAGGACTATGGTTGATCGCCTACGGAGCCGTGAAAAAGCTGCTACTGGCCGACCACATCGCCATTTTGGTTAACCTCAGCTTTGATAACTTGCCCCGCGCTGGCAGTGCCGACATCGTTCTGGCGGTGTTCGCCTACGGCCTTCAGCTTTATCTAGACTTTAGTGCCTACGTCAACATTGCCTGCGGTAGCGCCCTCTTGCTGGGCATCCAACTGCCCGAAAACTTCGATGCCCCCTACTTCACCACTAGCCTCGCTACCTTCTGGCGACGCTGGCACATCACCCTGGGCGACTGGCTGCGCAACTATCTCTACTTTCCCCTGGGGGGATCCCGCCAGGGCCTAGGGCGCACCTGCCTCAACTTAATGACGGTGATGCTGATTGCCGGAGTGTGGCACGGCAACAACTGGGGATTTGTGATCTGGGGTGCCATCCACGGGGCGGGCCTAGTTCTCCACCGCCTCACCCAATCCTGGGGCAAAGCCACGCCCTGGATAGCCCAGTTTTGGCAGAGTATCCCCGGCACGATCCTCGGCTGGATCCTCACCCAAGGACTGGTCTTCTTTAGCTGGCTCTTTTTCCGCCTGCCCGCCCCCGATCAGTTCACCTTGGCCCTGCAACGGCTGTGGGCGACCCCCGCCGATCCTCAGTTTGTCCAGAAGGTCTACCTCGAATCGCTAGGGTTCAGCTACGGGCAGCTATGGCTGATGCTAGGGGGCCTATTTGGGCTGATGGGAATCGCCTATGCCTTCAAGCGAGGACTAAAACTAGAGCTAAGCTGGCCCGTCAAACTCCTGCTCATCCCCCTGTTCAGTCTCCTCGCTTGGCTGTTAGCCCCCGCCGAAACCCTGAGCTACATCTACTTTGATTTCTAGGGAAACTGAAAAACACCTTGGATTGCTATGGCGGATTTCGCTTGGGGCCATGGCGATGATCTCCCCTCCCCTTTGATAAGGGGGGACAGCGTGAAACTTAGACCGCTAGGTACTGGGGGGATCTAGAACTCAGCTACGGTGTATCTCACTCTATCGAGAACTGCGATATAGCAATCCTAAATCCCTTGGATCCTACGCCGTCTAGATTTCAAATCCCAAGAAAAAAGCGCCAGAGGACTCTCTGACGCCGGGTGT
>CAZWNR010000410.1:0-4298 GCA_964635665.1 uncultured bacterium
GTTGCCCCAGCAGCAAACCCTGCCCGATGGCCTGACCGTCCATCAACTCGTCAGCCTGGGCCGATCTCCCCATCAACCCTGGTGGCAGTGGGACTTAGACCGCGAGAGCCAGCACCAAGTAGACCAAGCCCTCACCTGGACGGAAATTGCCCACTACCGAGATCGACCCGTGGCGGATCTCTCCGGTGGCGAACGTCAGCGGGCATTTTTGGCCCTGGCCCTAGCCCAAAATCCCCAGGTGTTGCTGCTGGATGAACCCACCACCTTTTTAGACATCCACTACCAGCTCCAGCTTTTGGAACTGCTGAAGCGGCTGAATCGCGACCAGTCCCTCTCAATCATCACCGTGCTGCACGACATCAACCTAGCCGCCCGCTACGGGGATCGCATGGCCATGCTGCGCCAGGGTCGTCTTTGGGCCGTTGGCCCCCCTGCCGAGGTGCTCACCCCCGATAATTTGCGGGCCGTCTTTCAGGTGGAAGTCGAGATTTTCACCACCCCCTTCGGCCAACAGGTCTTCCCCCTCGCCGCCAGCATCGCCAGTCCAGAAACCGATCACCTAACCAAAGCGAAGCTAGAAGCAGCGGGCGAACGCTAAGCAACCCGTGATTCTGGACAAAACCCGTAGGGTGCATTCGCGAAGCAATGCACCTCTAGACTTCAACCCATAACCCTTGATTTCTCGTGAGGAGTATAGAGATGTTTCAGCGTTTTTTATTGAGAATTTTTCTTGTTTGTGCTTCTCCATTCTTGCTAGTCATGATCTGGGACATCGCCCATGCAAGCTATGCTAAGTCTGAATTTCCTGAAGCTTTCAGCACAATATCTTTGAAGTCTAATGATTCTAATTCGCAATCATTAGACCTCTCAGCCGAGGCCGAAGTGCCCCCGACCTCAGCGGAGTCCACCCAATCAGACGAGGCTCAGCCGTCCCCCTTGTTGACGGAACTAGAACCCGCCGAAACCACCAGCCAAGCCCTGATGCCCCCTGCTCCTAGGGGTGTCCCTGATGCCCCCGCCATGGCCCAATCCGGGGATGCCTCAGACGGGGATGCCTCAGGAGAGGGGCCTGAAAACGAAGCTGACGCTAACGCTGGGGAAGGAACTGGCGATGAGTCCATCGACGTGGAATTTACCCCCGGCGACACCCTGCGTATCACCGTCACCGGAACCCGCACCCCCCGCGAGGTGGACGATCTACCCGCCACCGTCACCGTGTTTGATCTGGAGGATCTGGAGTTCTACCAAATTGAGGGTCTCGGCGACCTGCTGCGCTACGAACCGGGGGTCTCTGCCGGGGGCGCACTCCAGCGCTACGGCACCCAGAGCGTTAATATTCGCGGCATTGAGGGCAACCGGATTCTCTTTCAGCTCGATGGCATTCGCCTGCCCGACCAGTTTTCCTTTGGGGGGGCACCGCCGCGTGGCTTCCGGGTGGGCCGGGGCGACTATGTAGACTTCTCCACCCTGCAAGCGGTGGAAGTGCTGCGTGGCCCAGCCTCCACCCTCTACGGCAGCGATGCCCTGGGCGGGGTAATTTCCTTCCGTTCCTTGCAGCCCAGCGATTTGTTGGGGCCAGAGGACGGCTTTGCCGGAGATGTGGGCAGCACCTACAACAGTGCCGTGGGCGGGTTTGATTCGGCGGCAAGGCTAGCCTTCCGCAACGACGACTTAGAAAGCGTGTTTGTGATCAGCCGTCGCGATGCCCGCGAGCGCAGCAACTTTGCCCCACCGGAGTTCACCGACAGCATCGACATCGGCGACACCAACCTCTATGGCAACATCGTCTACGTTCCCGATCAGGTCAGCAGCCTCAGCCTCATTTTGGAGGACATCAACCGCCGCACCGACTACGTCCTAGCTCCGGGCAATGTCGATCCCCTCGCCCTCAGCACCAATGGCGAAAACCGCATCGACCGCACCCGCCTCAGCCTCACCTACGAGTTTGACGACCCCGACAGCGACTCCTTCCTGCAATTTGCCAGGGGCCAGCTTTATTATCAAACCGCCAACACCACCGAGATTGTCCAAGAAATTCGCCCCACGGGGGTCGGCCCAGGATTTGCGGGCTCTAGGGTGCGGCGCGACAGCAACAACCAGTTCATCAGCAATATCTATGGCGGCGATATCCAACTGCGTAGCGATTTCACGACGGGCAATATTGATCACCGCCTCACCTACGGGGTGGATGTGTCCCAAACCTTTAACTCCCGTCCGCGAGATCGCACCCAAACCAACCTACGCACTGGAGCTACCACCAACGTCTTTGGTACCGGGGCCGACTCTGTCTTTCCCATCAAAGACTTTGCCGATGCCAACACCCTGCGCCTGGGTTTCTATGTGCAGGATGAAATGGAAATGGGGCCGCTGAGTGTGATTGCTGGACTACGCTTTGATCACTACGATCTACAAACCATTGATGACGGCATCTTTCGCGGGGAAACCGTCGATTTAACCACCTCAGCCCTATCTCCCCGGCTGGCGGTGCTCTATGAAGCCACCCCGGAAATTTCCTTCTATGGCCAATATGCCCGTGGTTTCCGGGCACCGCTCTACAGCGAAATTACCGGCGGTTTTACTAACCTAGCCGGGGCATTTTTTAAGTACGAAACCCTATCCAATCCAGACCTCCAACCCGAATCGAGCAACAGCTTTGAAATTGGCATCCGAGGCAACTTTCCCCAGTTTGATCTGCGCCTCACCGGGTTCTACAACACCTACAACAACTTCATCGCCGCCGAACAATTAGTGGGCACCCGCTGTTTAATTCCTGCCCCCGTTTGTCCGCCCACCCAGCGGGTCAGCCAGTTTCAATCCATCAACATTGGCAGCGCCCGCATCTATGGGGTGGAATTGGGTGGTGAATACCGCTTTAGCCCCGGCACCGATGGCTTTAGTCTGCTCGCCAGTCTCGCCTTCGCCCAGGGGGATGACACCACCACCAACCGCCCCCTCAACACCGTGGATCCCTTCAGTGCTGTGGCAGGTCTGCGCTATCAAGCTCCCGAAAACCAGTGGCGGGCCGAACTGATTGGCACCTTTGTAGGTCGCGCCCGTGTGGCCGAAGACAACACCAACTTTGTGCCCGATGCCTACGCCCTGGTGGATGCGATTGGAGCCTATAACATCACCCCTAACCTGGGCATTAGCCTGGGAATTTATAACCTGTTAGATACGGAATATTACCAATATTCAGAGGTGCGAGATCGTCCCAATAACGAGGCGATTTCCCAATTTAGCCAAGCCGGAAGAAATGTACGTTTGGGGGTGAGCTACCGATTTTAGAAAGAGGTAGATTCTATGTAGCATGGGTTAGCGTCAGCGTAACGCATCAATGACTAGACCCATATGTGTTCCGCAGTTGTCAACGCATCCTACCAGCTTCTACAGGCTAAGGATTCACCCATGCTAGCGATAGCTTTCGTTGCGACTTCATACAGTCCTGCAAATACAGATTCATGAGACTTTGGTAAGGAATACCCGTCTCCTCGGCCAATTCCTTAAAGTAATCAATGACTTCTGATTCTAGACGGATGGTGATTTGCTTCTTCAGCTTCTTGGTGTAAGGATTTTTGATTGAATCAGAAAAATCGTACTCATCTCTCATGGTAAAAACTCCAATAGCTACGCTCTTCTTGCTTTGTGGCTCTGCGAGCATATAGCAGATTTCACGCAGGTGAAGTACATTGCAATGATCCTCCCTTTCTCCCTTGATAAGGGGGATACAGAGTAAACCTTAGACAGCTAGGTACTAGGGGGATCTAGAACCCAGCCATGGTGTATCTCATGCCATCGAGAGCCGCTATCAGTGATGCGAATTACCTCATCATTTCGACAATGTAACTGCATTGTAGTTTCTCTGATCCAATCGTCGCATTAGCCTTTGATATCCCTACCCCCTACCCCCCTTAAAACCTGTCCACCCTACAACCCATCCACCCATGAAACGCTCACTCTTTCTTCCCCTTCTCCTGCTCCCCCTAGCTGCCTGTAGTGGCCAAAGCACACCCCTGGCCGAAGCGCCTGCCGATGAATCTGAAATCCGGATCGTGGCCCTTACGTCCCTCACCGCCGACTTGGTGCAAACCTTGGAGGGTGAGGCATTGGTGGGCATTCCTGGCAATGAACTACTGCGGGGGGATGATCGGTTTGCCAATTTGCCTACGGTTAGCGAGGGACGTACCGAGCCGGATCTAGAACAAATTGTGGCCCTAGAGCCGACCCTGGTGATTGGCGCGGCGGGGTTTCACGACCGCACCCTCCAGCGTTTGGAGGAACTGGGCACTTCCACCCTCACC
>CAZWNR010000411.1:0-4292 GCA_964635665.1 uncultured bacterium
GGGGCCAGAGCATAACTGCTAAAACGGCAGCGGCAACGGTGGTGGTGCCTGCGGCCAGACCATCCATGCCGTCTAGCCAGTTGATGGCGTTGGCCATGCCAGCCAGCCAGAGGAACGTCACCAGCAGGCTCAGCCAGGTTGGCAACGCTTCGGTCAAACCGGGCAGGGGCAGGGCCTCCAGCCGGATACCCAGGTTCCACACCGTTGCCGAAAGCATGGCCTGGATGCCCAACCGCACAAAGGGCGACAGGTCAAATAGGTCATCCAGCAGACCCGTGGCAAAAAAGCCCAGACCGCCCAACAACATCCCTAGAAAAACAGAGCCGTCTAGGGCATCTAGGCCCAATCTGCCTACCAGTAGCCAGGCTAGGAAAGTGCCTGCAAAAATTCCGACCCCACCAATACGGACAATGGGCTGTTGGTGAATTTTGCGAGCGTTAGGCTGATCAACACAACCTAAATGTAGGCCAAGAGTCTTCACGATAGGCGTTAGACTCACAACCATCAGAACAGCAGATCCCAGAACTATCAGTGGCAACATAATGCGTGTGAAGAGAGTTGATAGTTCTTAGTTTGGGGGGGGCAAGTTTGCGTTCGGGTTTAGTATCGTGTTCGTGGATGTATGACTTTATGAGGCCGAGAGGGCAGATAATAATCCCTCGGTGGCGTAGCGGTAGCTGTAATGGCTAATGTGGTGCTGTCCGTTTTGTCCCCATAATTTGAGCTGCCGACCGTCCTCGCTAAGGGCAGCCTGTAAACTGCGGCCCAGGGCATCGACATCACCGGCAGGAAAGACCAAACCTGTTTTTTCAGGTATAACGAGATCCGACGCGCAACCCACATGGTCACTCACAATCACGGGTACCCCCAGACAGAGGGCTTCGTTAACAGCTAATCCCCAGGTTTCGCTGGGGCCATAGCTCGGTAAAACCATGACATCCCCCGCCGCGTAGGTGCGGGGCATCGTACTTTGATTTTGAAAGGGCGCAAAGTAAATATGGGGATGTCTAGACAACTGAGCCTGTCGTCTGAGGTCATCTTCCAATTCACCTGCACCAACAAAGAGTAGCGATACATTGGATAAGTCTGCCTTGAGAAAAGCCTGAAGCAAATCTAGGGGGCGTTTTTTTGCAATAAACTTGCCCGCAAATAGAATAACTTGGTGATCCAGGGGGATACCCAGATCTTTCTTCCACTGAACAGCGTCTAAGGCGGCTGTTTCAGCCTGACCGATAAACCGATCATTATCGATGGCGTGGGGCGAAAAGAACAGCCGATTTTCCTCAACGCCGTGATATCGAAAATAATCCCGATTCGCCTTGCCCACATAGAGACAGGCGTCAAAGCGTCGATAAATTTGGGTAATCCACTGTCGCTTCAGGTTAGACTTTAGACCGATTTCAGGGATCAAACGATGGGAATCTCCCCGAAACAGCAGCGGCGTGCCTTTCCAAGAAGACAAAAACCTGTACAGGCTGGCGTAGTTGTAGTTCATCATCAACACCGCATCAGGTTGGAAAGCTTTCACCTGTTGGATGAGGGTTGGATTTTGTAAACCCCAAAAATGACCTGTCCCTGGCCTGTGGCTGATGTTGGGGACAACTTCATAATCATAGCCTTCCAATAAAGGAATATCCCATTGCATACCCCCCTTAAACTGTTGATCGGCCTGGTTTGTGACCGTTGAATCCAACAAATAAAAAACTCGAAGGGTTAAGCCAGAGCTTGTTTGCAGGTAACGAAACCAGGGTGCGTAGTATTGAATTGGGTGGGAGGTGATGACAGCAAGGCGAGCCATGGGATTTTACCGGAGCGAATGTTATGAAAAATCGGTTTATTAAGGGGATGGGCCAGATAAAGCTTAAAACTGTTGATAATCTGTTTCAGAGGGCGCTTAAAAAGGTTTTTCTCAGGTGAGTTTGATCGTTAAATCGGCGTGAATCTACGGAATCTTTGACGGCTGAGGCTGACCTCATCGGTATAGCCTTGGGCATACTTCGGATTTTCAAACGTCCCCTGAGTGAAGCACAATCCTTATTAATCAAGGCTTTAATGAATTATGATGAGATTTAACACTGATCTAAATTATTGGGTTCCGCTATCGCTACACCCAACCTACACATTTAGCTGTGTCGTATCACTACTCACGGCCTGATGTTCTTGTCGTTTGGGTTGTAATAAATAGGGATAATTGCTTTGCCCTAGGGGTTTATTCTGCTTTCGACCCCGCGAGTTAGGTCGATAGACTTTCATAAAGGCATACTTGATGCCAACGATGGGTACTGACGATTGAAAGAGTGTTGCGGCGTACACACCTGCCGTCCACTCTGTAGAAGCTAGGGCCAAACTCATCACCAGCACACAGAACATCATTCGGGCGGAGAAGGGTGGAGTGCCAATGGCGGCTAGGGTGATGGTTCCGTAGAGTGCGCCCATAATGCCGCCAATCAGCAGGCAGCCAAAATAACCAAAGTTGGCGTAGGCTTCTGGCAGTAATCCCCAGGCGATGGTAGTTTTCCAGGTTTGTTGGTAGGTTTGTCGCCGCACATGGACGTTCAGCATGTGGGTACCTTCGTGACTGCGGAGTTTGTTGGGGTTCAAAATCCTCGGTATTATCAGTCCGGGAATAATGGCGTAGGTTTTGCCGCCTAGGTAGGGGTAGGGTTCTGGGATCTTGGCCTGCGCCATCATCAGCATATGGATAACGCTGGATCGTTCCACAAAAGACTCTTTTTCTTCGACTTTTTCCCACCGTTCGGGAACATGATTTTTGTTTTCTTCGGCGTAGCCTCGCCATTCGCTAAACCAGGCCGGATATTCCCAGGGCTGCACATAGTGAGGTGCTTCACCCTCCCAGTATTTATGGCGCATTTCGTGTTTGCCATAGTGGAGGGGCAGAAGTAGAAAAAATCCCAGCAATAAACCAATGATGGGGAGTTTTTTGCCGCCAACCACATAGGCCATCACCGACAGCAAAAACAGGGTTAGCGACGTTTTGAGGATCAATCCCGCCGCCGCCGTAACGATATTGGTCACTAGGGCCACAAAGAAAATGTACTGCTTCGTACGCGGCATGGAGTTTTGTCCTGCCCGGTAGGCCAGGACAAAAATGCCTAAAAAGCTCAGCCCCAGAATGATGCCCCGCACAATGGTAAACAGCTTATCGGGAATGCCGCTCCAGCCACCGACCACGTACATGTTCAAAAAGGCTCCCGCCGCCACCATGGCGATGAAGACGTTATCGGCGGTGTCTGTCTTTAGGGCGCGAAAGGGTTTCTTGACGGCTTTCGGTGTGCGAACAATTTGCAGCCAAACGACGGTGCCGCTCACTAAGAACAGCACCGTCGAGAGGGCCGCCCTAAGCTGAGCTTCTGGGCTGTAGGACCACACATTGGGATTTTCGCTGAGCAGGGGCAGGCAGAACGTCCACAAATAAGTGAGCGAAAAGAAAGGAAAGACGGGCAACCCCTGCACCTGGCCATTGCACCAGAGATACACCGGGAACATGCAGGCGACCCCAATCGCTAAGGCCCCCATGGCCGTGGAGGGGGGCACCGCCCGCAATCGGTCTAGGTTGGAGAACAGCAACGCCACCATGCCCGCCCAGAACAGGAGGGTCATGGTGGGGGGTTTAGGGGGAGGGGGGAGGGACATGATTTGGGCGTTAGGGAGAGGGAGAGGGAGAGGGAACCGCTTGGTCAAACACTCGGCATAGGGTTTGGGTCATGGTGTGGGCGGTGTAGGGCGCAAAGGCCTGCCAGTTGGTGGGCGGTGGGGTGTTTGGAGGGTGGTCTAGTAAGGTTTTTAGGTGGGGAATCACTTGGGTCGCCAGGTGGGCGGGGTCGGTGGTGTCGTCAAAGGTGACGGCTTGGCCCGCTTGGGTTTGGCGCAGAATGTCTACGACGGAGCTGGCCTGATGGAAAATGGCCAAAATCGGCTTTTTCGCCACAACGGCTGGGTAGAGCTTAGAGGCCGTGTATTGGGGGTCGGCGGAACCGATGAGCAAGATGGCATTGCTGTCGGTGAGCAGCTTTTGGGCCTCAAAGTAGGGGATGCGTTGGGGATGCTCGGTGACCAGGTCATCGACACCGCAGGCCGTAGCAATGGGCTGGATAGTTGGGGTGGTTTGCCCAGCGGGGGCATAGCTGGTGCCGACGAAGTGGAGATGGAGACGCTGGGGGAGGGTGGGGTCTTGGCATCGCCATTGCTTTAGCCCCAAAAACAGGCCGCGCAACGCCAGGGCCATATCTGGCCCACCCCGGCCCACATACACCCAATGTTGGCGGCCATCC
>CAZWNR010000412.1:0-4270 GCA_964635665.1 uncultured bacterium
AATGGGGGGCAGAGCCAACCCAGGTTGCTGTGGTTCAAAACATTGTGGGTTGGCTCTGCCCCCAATTCCTGTTGGAATGGGGGGCAGAGCCAACCCAAATTGTTGTGACCAACAGCAACGAAGAGTTTGAATCTGAAGCCCGCGAACTGTTGACCAATAGCCCCTACGGTCAAGGCGGCACCGTTTGGGGGGGTAAGGATCTGTGGCACCTACGCTCGCTGATGTTTACCGAACCGGTTGACCTGCTGATCGGCAACAGCTACGGCAAATACCTGTGGCGCGACACCGGCACTCCCCTAGTGCGGATTGGCTATCCGATCTTTGATCGTCACCACATGCACCGCTATGCCACCTTCGGCTACCAGGGCGCGATCAACCAGTTCAACTGGATTATTAACACCATCCTGGATGAACTGGATCGCAAGACTAACATCCCCGCGAAGACGGACATCTCCTTTGACCTGATTCGCTAGGTTCCCCGTAGGGGCGAGCGATTGTTCGCCCCTACCCATCCACCCATCCACTCCCCCACGACCCATGGCTGTCTCTGAAGAAATCGAACTCGACTCCCCCCCAATTTTTGATATGGGCGACCGCGTCCGAGTCCGCAAATTGATTCGCAATGATGGTACTTTTCCCGGCAAAGAAGTGGGCTTTCACCTAGCCAAAAAAGGCGACATCGGCTACATCATCGGCATTGGTACCTACCTGCAACGCTCCTACATTTATTCCGTACATTTTTTAGAAACCAACTACGTCGTGGGTTGCCTCGGTAAAGAACTAGAACTCACCGAACCCCGCCCACCCCTCATTCCCTCAGACGACGATTGGTAAACCGACCGTAGGGTGGGCACCGCCCACCATCCCCCTTAGCGATTCCCCCAGTAACTGCTCTCATCCCCCAACCCCGTAGGGTGGGCAGTGCCCACCATCCCCCTTGGCCTCCAACCCCTAAGCCCACCCTTACGGGAAGCAAGCTACATCCCCAACCCCTCTCCCTAGGGGCGAGGGGAGCCGGAATTCCTATCAGCCCAGCTTTCGCCCTTACCCACCCAGCACCCTTCCACCATGGCTACTCTCCTCCACGACCACTCCCACGACCACCCCCTCCATCCCCGCCCCGGCTTTGGCCCGCTCACACCCCTGCGCCGTTGGTTGGATCGCCTGGAGGTTGGCAACCGCCGTTTTGCCCATTGGGTTTGCCAGGTCATCCCCTGCTGTTGCCCCTTTGAACGCGACCTTTCCCTCTTTGGCCACACCTTTCATATTCCGCCGCTGTGCAAACTCAACCCGGTGTACGACGAACTGGTCGGCCTCCGCTTTCGTGCCCTCAACTACCTCACCGAGGTCTGCGCCGAAGACGTAACCCGCTACATCTGTTGAGGATGGTGCATTGCTTCGCTAATGCACCCTACGGTTCCTCTACCCATCCACTCCCCACCCCACCACCCCGCCATGTCTTCTACCAAAGCCAAAATGAGCGAGCTTTTGACCCAGCCGGGTTGCGAGCATAATCACAAAAAAAATGGCAAAGGTCACAACAAGGTGTGCCAGCAGCAGGCCAAACCTGGGGCCGCCCAGGGGGGATGTGCCTTTGATGGAGCTAGCATTGCCCTAGTGCCGATCACCGATGTAGCTCACCTCGTCCATGGCCCGATTGCCTGTGCGGGAAATTCCTGGGGGGGACGGGGCAGTTTGTCCTCCGGTGAGACGCTTTACAAAATGGGTTTTACCACTGATCTCAGCGAAAACGACATCATTTTTGGTGGTGAGAAGAAGCTGTATAAGGCGATTCAAGATGTGCAGGAACGCTACAATCCCGCCGCTGTGTTTGTCTATTCCACCTGTGTAACGGCGCTAATTGGCGATGACTTGGATGCCGTTTGCAAAGCCGCCAGTGAGGCTTTTAGTTTGCCCGTAGTGCCGATTCAGTCCCCTGGTTTTGTGGGCAGTAAGAACCTAGGAAATCGCCTCGCTGGAGAAGCTCTTTTAGAGCATGTCATCGGCACCGCAGAACCAGATTTTACCACCCCCTACGACATCAACTTAATCGGTGAATATAACATTGCAGGGGAACTCTGGGGGGTATTGCCGCTGCTAGAAAAAGTGGGCATTCGAGTCCTATCTAAAATTACCGGTGATGCCCGTTATCAAGAGGTGACCTACGCCCACCGAGCCAAACTGAACGTGATGATCTGCTCGAAGGCGCTGATCAACCTGGCCCACAAAATGGAGGAGCGCTACGGCATTCCCTACATCGAAGAATCCTTCTACGGTGTGGCGGATATGAACCACTGTCTGCGCACCATTGCCGCCAAAATTGGCGATGAAGCAATGCAGGCAAAAGTGGAAGCGGTGATTGCCGAAGAAACCGAAAAACTCAATGAAAAATTAGCCCCCTACCGAGAACGACTTCAGGGCAAGCGCGTTGTCCTCTATACCGGGGGAGTGAAGAGTTGGTCAATTATTTCGGCGGCGCAGGATTTAGGCATTAAGGTGGTGGCCACCAGCAGCAAAAAGAGCACCGAAGAAGACAAAGCCCGCATCAAAACCCTGCTGGGTCAAGAGGGCATCATGCTGGAAAAAGGTGGCGCGGCTGAGTTGTTGAAGGTGATCGAAAAGACCAACGCCGACATGCTGATTGCCGGGGGGCGCAACCAATACACCGCTCTCAAGGCCCGCATTCCCTTCCTGCATATCAACCAGGAACGCCACAACCCCTACTCTGGCTATGGCGGTCTGCTAGAAATGGCGAAGGAGTTGGATGAAACGCTGCATAGCCCAGTGTGGGATGAAGTGCGGCGGGTGGCTCCGTGGGAGGGGTTAGAAGATGGTGAGATAGCGAGATGGCAGGAAAAGCCCTCCCACAATCCCACAATCCCACAATCCCACAATCCCACCAAAATCATCGCCCGCCGCAAGGCCGTGGCCGTCAACCCTCTTAAGCAAAGCCAACCCCTGGGGGCGGCCCTGGCGTTTTTGGGAATTCAGGGGGCGATGCCGCTGTTCCATGGTTCCCAGGGTTGTACCGCCTTTGCCAAGGTGCTGCTGGTGAACCATTTCCAGGAGGCCATTCCCCTGGCTACCACAGCCATGAGCGAGGTGAGTACGGTGTTGGGCGGCGACAGCAACGTCCACGATGGCCTGCTGACGGTGATGAAAAATTCCCAGCCGGAACTGGTAGGTCTGTTTACCACGGGGCTAACGGAAACTCGCGGCGACGATATGCAGGGTATTCTGCGGGACTTCCATACCGCCAATCCAGAGGTCACCGTGCCCATCGTCTTTGCCTCTACCCCAGACTATAAGGGCAGCTTGGAGGACGGCTTTGCGGCGGCGGTGGAAAGCCTGGTGCAGACCATGCCTGAAGCGGGGGAGGTCAATCCTAAACAAATCACCCTGCTAGCCAGTGCCGCCTTTGGGCCTGGGGATGTGGCGGAACTGAAGGAAATCGTCGAAGCCTTTGGTCTAACTCCCATCGTGCTGCCCGACCTGTCTACCTCCCTGGATGGTCACCTGGACGATGCCGACCACTACACGACCTCCACCGGGGGCACTACGGTTCAGGAACTCAAGGCCGTGGGACAGTCGGCCATCACCCTGGCCCTGGGCGGCAGCATGACCAAGGCGGCGGCGATTCTGGCCGAACGCTTCGGTACTCCCGCTCAAACCTTCACCCAACTGACGGGCCTGGGGGCTGTGGATGGCTTCCTCTATGCGCTGGCTCAAATCAGCGGACAGCCCGTCCCTGCCAAATACCTGCGCCAACGCCGCCAAGTGCAAGACGCCATGCTGGACACCCACTTCTTCTTTGGCCGCAAAAAGGTGGGTCTGGCCCTAGAACCCGACCTGCTGCACAACGTCGCCTGGTGGCTACACAGCACCGGAGTCGAACTTCAAGCCGCCGTCACCACCACCCCCTCACCCCTGCTGAAGGACTTACCCATCGCCCAAACCTACATTGGCGATTTCGAGGATTTAGCGGATCTCGCCGCCACTGCCGACCTCTGGATCGCCAATTCTAAGGCCCGCCCCATTGCCCGCCGCCTTGGTATTCCTCTTTATTTGCACGGCTTCCCCATGCTGGAACACCTGGGCAACGGCCATCGCTGCACCGTCGGCTATCGCGGCACCCTAGACCTACTCTTTGCCATCGGCAACATCCTGCTCGAAGCCGACGAAGAACGCACCCATGAGTTGGTTCATCGCTGGCGGGAAGACGGGGGTTAGCCCTCACCCCCACCCCCTCTCCCAGGGGTAAAGGGGAGCT
>CAZWNR010000413.1:0-1855 GCA_964635665.1 uncultured bacterium
GACTAGGCCCTAGCGGCGGGAAGCTATATCACTACCCTGCCGGGCAGCAGCTTCACCATCGCCGAGGGGCAAACCACCGCCACGGTGCTGGTGAATGCCGTGAATGATGGCATTGCCGACCCTGACGAAACCGTTCGGCTTAGCCTTCTCACAGGAACTGGCTACGTCACCGCCTATAACGCCACTACGCCGTTTATCGCAGCGGCTCCTGTCGCGGTTGGAAACAGGCCCCAGTCTGTGGTGGTTGGTGATGTCAATGGTGATGGCAAAGCCGATTTGGTCGTTGCCAACACCAACTCCGATACGGTATCAATCCCCTTGGGAGATGGCCTAGGTGGCTTCTCAGGCACCACAAATATCTCCGTTGGATCCAGCCCCCGCTCCGTGGTGCTTGGCGACTTCAATCAGGATGGCAACCTAGACTTTGCCGCCGTCAACTACTTCTCTAACAATGCTTCTATCCGCTTGGGAAATGGCTTGGGTAGTTTCTCAAACGGCCCAGATGTCTCCCTTGGCACCAATCCTTTTTTTGTGACGACGGGTGACTTTAATGGCGATGGCAAGCTCGATTTAGCAGCGACCAACCAAGGCTCTGGTACGGTCTCGATTCGATTAGGAGACGGGCTAGGCGGCTTTTCGGGTAGCACAGATGTTGGAGTCGGTACCAATCCCCATTCCATTGCTGTCGGCGATTTCAATGGCGATGGCAAGTTCGACTTAGCCGTAGCCAACCAAGGTTCTAGCACCGTCTCTATTCGGTTAGGAGATGGCCTGGGCGGTTTTTCAAACGCCGCTAATGTCTCGGTCGGCAGTGGCCCCTTCTCTGTGGCAACAGGAGACTTGAATGGGGATGGTCGATTGGATTTGGTCGTTGCAAACTCCGACTCCAACACAGTGTCTATCCGGTTGGGAAATGGCCTGGGTGGCTTCTCGGGCAGCACGAATATCTCAGTAGGAGGTACCCCTACTAGCCTGGTGCTTGGTGACTTTAATGACGATAGCACGATCGATTTTGCGACTGCAAACTACGGCTCCAACAGCGTTTCCATCCGTTTAGGGAACGGTTTGGGTGGCTTCTCGGGTAGCACTAATATCACCGTCGGATCCCGTCCCTTTTCCGTGGCGGCAGGGGACTTGAATGGAGATGGCAGGACAGACTTGGCGGTGGCGAACTCTGACTCTGGTGCCAACACGGTCTCGGTGCTGCTAAACAACCCTCCCAATGCCACCCTCACCATTGCGGAGCTACCCACCGTCAACCTGTCCGTGAGCGCATCCACGGGCACCGAAGCGGGCACCACCATCATTACCGTAACTGCTACGGCCTCCAGTGCCGTGGTGGGGAATCAAACCGTGACGCTAGGGATATCTGGAACGGGCATCACCGCTGGGGATTACACCCTCAGCGACAGCACCCTCACGATTCTCAATGGCCAAACCACGGGTTCTGTAACCTTTACCGTGGTGGATGATGCCCTAGTGGAAGGCACCGAAACCGCCACGCTGACGATGAGTAATCCTTCCGCTGGTCTAACGCTCGGCACGACGACGAGCCAAACCATCACCATTACCGACAACGACAGTGCACCGCCGCCACCCACGGTCAATCTTTCCGTGAGCGCCTCCGCAGGCAGCGAAGCAGGCACCACCGTCATTACCGTAACTGCCACCGCCTCCAGTGCCGTGGTGGGGAATCAAACCGTGACGCTGGGGGTATCCGGCACGGGCATCACCACGGGCGACTATACCCTCAGCAACAGCACCCTCACCATCCTCAATGGCCAAACCACGGGTTCCGTCACCTTTACCGTGGTGGATGATGGGACGACTGAGGGCACGGAAACCGCCACATTGA
>CAZWNR010000413.1:1955-4257 GCA_964635665.1 uncultured bacterium
ACCTTTACCGTGGTGGATGATGGGACGACTGAGGGCACGGAAACCGCCACATTGACGATGAGTAGTCCATCGGCGGGTATCGTACTCGGCAGCACCACCAGTCAAGCCATTACCCTCACCGACAACGACACGCCGCCCACCACCGCCAATGCCAGCGTTACCCTAGCTGAAGACACGGTCTATAGCTTTGGCCCCAGTAACTTTGCCTTTACAGATACCGATGCCGGGGATACGCTGCAAGGTCTTCGCATTACCCAACGGCCCATCGTGGGGCAACTATTTATCGATACCGATAGTGACAGTGTGCAAGACGTGGGTGAAGCTGTCACCGTTGACCAAGATATCGCCATTGCAGCCCTGGGCCAGCTAACGTTTAGACCCGCCGCCGATGCCAACGGTACGCCCTACGCCAGCTTCCAGTTCCAGGTGAGCGATGGCCGCTTCCTCAGCAGCGCACCGGGTCTCATCACCCTCAACGTAACACCTGCTAACGATGTCCCCACGGGAACCGTCACCATCACTGGCACCACCACCCAGGGCCAAACCCTCACCGCCAGCAACACCCTGGCGGATGTGGATGGCCTCGGTTCTATTAGCTACGCCTGGTTGGCCGATGGCACCAGCACCGGGACGACTGGAACCACCTACACCCTTACCCAAACCGATGTGGGCAAGGTGTTTACCGTCGTAGCGACCTACACCGATGGCTTTGGCCAAGCCGAATCCGTCACCAGTGCACCCACCGCTGTTGTCCTCAACCTCAACGACTCACCCACGGGCGACGTCACCCTCAGCGGCATTGGGCAAGAATCCTACACCCTCACCGCCGATGCAACGACCGTGCAAGACATCGATGGCCTCGGAGCCTTCAGCTATCAGTGGCAGCAGTCTGCCGATGGCACCATCTGGAGCAACATTGATGGGGCCACAGGCACGACCCTCCTGCTCACCACCGCCCAAACCGGGCAACGGGTGCGGGCCGAGGTGAGCTATCTCGACGGGGGCAAGACCCATGAAGTCGTCGCCAGCACCGCCAGCGAGGTGATTCGGGCCTTTTCTCGCAGCACCAACTTCAACGGCGACCTATCCGCCGATATCCCCTGGCGGCACCGCACCGCTGGGTCAACCGCCGTGTGGTTTATGAACGGCATTACCTTCAACAACACGGGGAGTGCCCTGCCCCCCGTCGAGGCCGGATGGGAGTTGGCTGCCGTAGCCGACTTCGATGGCGACCAGGATGCCGACCTCCTCTGGCAGCACCAAACCACAGGCCAAGCCAAGGGTTGGACAATGCAAGGGGCCACCTTGGTGCAGGAAGTATTCTTCCCCTTCATCGGGGAGATCGGCTGGGACATTGTCGGCACTGGAGACTTTAACGGCGATGCCCAAGCCGATATTCTGTGGCGTAACACCCTTTCTGGGGCCAATGCCGTCTGGCTGATGCAGGGCACCAACATCCTCAGCCCAACGCCTCTGAGCATCGTTCCTGAGCAAGACTGGGTTGTGGGAGCCGTGGGCGACTTCACCAAGAACGGCCAAATGGAAATCCTCTGGCAGCATCGCCTCAGTGGAGAAATTGCCCTGTGGCTGATGAATGGTACCACCCTCACCGGCGGCAGTTTGATTGACCAAGTCGATCCCCGTTGGCGACTAGTGGGCGCAGCCGACTTCTCCGGCGATGCCAAGCTGGATCTGCTCTGGCAGCACCGCACCAGCGACCAAATCGTGATTTGGCAGATGGATGGCCTCACTCGGACGGGGGCTTCGCTGCTGTCCTCGCCCCCCCCCGACTGGCAAGCGGTGATCTAGAGGCCTCGGCAAACTGACCCAGAACCAGAATCCCCCAGCGATGGTCATTGCTGGGGGCACATCTTGACCTCCTGGTTAGCTTAGGGATAGCCCAGATGGCTGTGGAGACGCCGCTGGCGCTCCTGCGCCCTCGGATAAACGACGCAAACAGCCCCTGCGCTTGGTTGGTGGCAACCGCGTCGTGGCCAAGCGCCTGGTAGACCAGGTACAGTTCCGCCATCCCCACAAGAGCCCGCAGTGGTGCTGGGAAAAGGCTATTTACGACCTTCAGCGCAATCGCTACAGAACCTAGTACATAAAAGCTCCAGCGAGAACCTTTGTTGCACAAAGGTTCTCGCTGGAGCGAATGTATGCTTCATTGATGCTTTTGAGTACTAGTCTGTACCAATAGCTGCGATGTCTTACCATCACGACTATCACCCACAGAGAACGGGTTAGGGCATGGGTGATTCAAGATCCTTAGACGCAACCAACAGACTATTTTGACCATTAA
>CAZWNR010000414.1:0-4251 GCA_964635665.1 uncultured bacterium
GGGCTGATTGTCGGGCTGATTGTCGGGCTGATTTTCGGGCTGATTTTCGGGCTGATTGTCGGGCTGATTGTTGGGGATAGTTCTATTACTACGGTTGAAAATTTCGATTTTTCTTTTTCGCGCTTCGCGCGAAAAAGTTTTTTTATAGAATTACGAAATGGGCTGATTTTCGGGCTGATTTTCGGGCTGATTGTCGGGCTGATTGTCGGGCTGATTGTCGGGCTGATTGTCGGGCTGATTGTCGGGCTGATTTTCGGGCTGATTTTCGGGCTGACTAATGCATTAAAGACTGATATTGTGAGCCGAACTAAGCCCAATCAAGGCATTCTAAAAACGGCCCAAAATATCTTGCCTGTTTCTCTGGCAACCTATCCCGCTACGGTCATTCTTGCACTGGGTCTTCAATTCGCAGTCGCAGCGGGCATCGGTACCTTTTCGCTTACCTTTGACTGGCCACGGGCGTTGACAGAAGGTATTGCCTACGCATTCTTGCTCGGCGGAGGCTCCAGTGGTTGGACTGCCTGTGTTCAACATTTCTCCCTGCGCCTAGTGCTGCACCGCACCAACGCCATCCCCTGGAACTATGCCCGTTTCCTCAACCATTGCACCGAGCGGCTGTTATTGCAGCGGGTGGGGGGTCGGTATCGGTTCATTCACCGCCTCGTACAAGAACGCTTCGCCGCCACGGGTGGCCATCGGTTGTAGGGTGCATTCGCGAAGCAATGCACCAAAGCCCTACAAAGAGAAATTCGCCGTAAAAAACCGTGGTGCATTGCGGCCACAAATTTGTACCACAGGGGCAAAAGATGGTGGTGCCGCGAATGCACCCTACATCTACCAAGCATTAGAGACCCTGAATCTCAAGACATTTTGAGCCATGTACAATAAAAGTTGTATGTATGGTTCTGGGGGGGATGAGGCTATACCTCAAACCTCCTCCTTTACCCAACAATAGATAATCTAAAAGCAGGAGAGCCAAATGACAACGCAGAACGAGAGTAACGACAACGATTCAATAACAATGGAAGATCAGTCCATGCAAGAGGATGATATCTCCTCAGATTTTTTGATGAGTCGTTCTGGCGCTAAATATTCAATACATCTTTTTAAGACTATCCATGAAATTGAAATGCCGATCAGGGCTCATAATGCCTTCGTTCGTATTAACATCGTCTATCTCGGTGATTTGATATCAGTTCCATATCGAGATCTTGTTTTGATGCCTAATTTAGGCAGAAAAACTTTGGAATCTGTGGCTGCAAGCATTGCAAAAATGGGGCTTAAGTTTGATATGGAAATAGAAGACTGGCCACCTGCTGATCTGATGTCTTTGCGAGGACAATATGAGATTAGGATTTGTAGAAAGACGGAGGACAAGAAGAGTGAAGACTGGTAGAAACCGTGGTGCATTGCGGCCACAAATTTGTACCACAACGACAGAGGACGGTATGGCCGCGAATGCACCCTACGGCATCTAAGACCAGCTAGAGAGACAATCGCGATGGATGAGTTTTTCGTAGGGTGCATACTGCCAAGGCGAGACTAGCGTCAACGTAGCAATACACTGATCCACTCAGCATTATCTTCAGCCCTTCTCAGGGTTGTCTCAGATAGACTTTTTATAGTGTCCTCAAGCTCAAAACACTACCTGAGGACACCATGCGATTCAAGCGGTTTCTGCTGCTAAGCCTTGCCATTCCCCTAATGGTGGCCTGCGCCTCCGGACAATCTGGGGCCGTCAAAGATAGCTCGATGGCTAAAGACTCGATGACCACAGCCGACCAGGCCGTTGCTGAGCCAGCAGAGGCGGCCAGCGCTGACGCAGCGGCAAATTCAGAGGCAACCGCCATGGCGGATGAAACCATGGCAGACGTGATTAAATCGGGAACCTTTGTTTCGGGGGAGAAGAATACCTCTGGAACGGCCCGAATTATTAGTAGCGATGGCCAGTTGTTTGTAGAACTCGACGAAACCTTTCAAACCTCCTCCATGGGGCCAGATTTAGTGGTGGTGCTGCACCAATCTGAGGATGTAATTGGTTCAGCGGAGCCACCCGCCTTTCCGCTACAGGAGGGATCCTATGTTTCCCTGGGAGAACTGGAATCCTTTAGCGGTGCCCAGCGCTATGCCATTGCCGCCGACATTGACCTAGACGCCTACCCATCGGTCGTGATTTGGTGTCGGCGTTTCAATGCCACCTTTGGGGCTGCGTCGCTTCAGTAGTCGCCTCAGTAATGGCGGGGCCTTCCTTCGGCCTCCTAGGTTGCCGCCAGAATCTAAGCCCTAGGGCCGCTGGAACCCTAGGCTCCCAGACAACCCTAGGAGTAGGCCGTGAGTCTGCGTGGCCTGGGTTGTCCTGGGCCACCAACTCGATCCCAAAACACCCCGGCAATGGCTGTAATCTGGGTTAAGTAACAAAGCGACACAAACCAGCATGGCCACTATTAACGACAACTATCTGAAGCTCAAGGCGGGCTACCTGTTTCCAGAAATTGCCCGTCGGGTGAACACCTTCGTGGAAGCGAATCCCGACGCGCCGATTATCAAATTGGGCATTGGTGACGTTACCGAACCCCTGCCCGAAGCCTGCCGCAACGCCATGATCCAGGCGGTGCAGGACATGGGAGATCGCGGTTCCTTTAAGGGCTATGGGCCAGAACAGGGCTATGGCTGGCTGCGGGAAAAAATTGCCCAGCACGACTTCCAAGCTCGCGGCTGCGACATTGACGCTTCGGAAATCTTCATCTCCGATGGCTCTAAGTGCGACTGCGGCAACATTTTGGATATCTTCGGCGACAATAACTCCATCGCCGTTACCGATCCGGTCTACCCCGTCTATGTAGACACCAACGTGATGGCGGGCCACACCGGCACCGTGAAGGAAAATGGCGAGTACGAAGGGTTGGTCTACCTGCCCATCAACGCCGAAAACAACTTTACGGCCAGCATCCCCAGCGAAAAGGTAGACCTGATCTACCTCTGCTTCCCCAACAACCCCACCGGGGCCGTGGCCACCAAGGAGCACCTGCAAGCCTGGGTCAACTACGCCCGCGCCCACGGTTCCATCATCCTGTTCGATGCCGCCTACGAAGCCTTCATCACCGACCCCACCCTTCCCCACTCCATCTACGAAATTGAAGGGGCCAGGGAATGCGCCATCGAGTTTCGCTCCTTTTCTAAGAACGCAGGCTTCACCGGAACCCGCTGCGCCCTCACCGTGGTGCCCAAGTCCCTTAAGGGCAAGGCCGCCGACGGCAGCGAGGTGGAACTGCACGGGCTGTGGAACCGTCGCCAGTCCACCAAGTTCAACGGCGTGTCCTACATTGTGCAGCGGGGGGCAGAGGCGGTCTATTCTGCCGAAGGCCAAGCCCAAACCAAGGCGCTGATCGACTTCTACATGGAAAACGCCCGCATCATCCGCGAACAACTCACGGCAGCGGGCATCAGCGTTTACGGCGGCGTCAATGCGCCCTACGTGTGGGTGAAGACCCCCAACGGCCTATCAAGCTGGGATTTCTTCGATAAGCTGCTGCACACCTGCAACGTGGTGGGCACCCCCGGTTCGGGCTTTGGGGCCGCTGGGGAAGGCTACTTCCGCATTTCCGCCTTCAACAGCCGCGAAAACGTGGTGGAAGCCATGCGCCGCGTCACCGAAAAGTTCCGAGCCTAGGTCAACGTTCGCCCCCAACCTCCCAGCCCCCGAGGCCTAGCCTATCCAACCGTGGGTAGGGGCGAGGTTTTATCGCCCAGCCAAATCGGGGGTAACTCACTAGGGGTTGGGTAGACCCCACAGACTTCAGCGTCTTCCCTGGGTGATGGGTACGAAACACCCAGGGAAGGTTTAACGGTGGCAGGGAGCAGGGGCCAGATGGGTTGGCATGTCAAGTTCTCTAACAAGATGACCGTTTGGCAGATAAATCTGGGTGTTTTAAAACAACAAGGATGTCTTTGTCGTCACCCTGTACTGTCACCATTCCTTCCCAGAGAGTCAATCCCATGGCTATCCTCATTCCCCCTCGGACAAAACGCCTTGCCCTAGGTGCCAGCCTCACCCTGCTTGCCTTGGTCACTGGCCTCAGCCTCCCTGCCACAGCCCAGACCGAGGATTCCCCTGACCCCGCCGCCAGCGAACCCCCCAGCGGCGAAGAGACCCCCTTTACGGAACCCTCGGCGGAGGGCGAAACCCCTGCCCCCCAAGAAACCACCGCCTCCTACTTTGCCTGTCAAATGCACAATGGCCGCCCTACGGTG
>CAZWNR010000415.1:0-4249 GCA_964635665.1 uncultured bacterium
GAGGCTTGCCCAAGGGCTCGTACCTCTTGCTCTAGAGCCTCAATGCGGTCTACCAGAGCGCGGATCACCTGAGCTTCGGAGTCGGGCAGCCGACCGTGATCCAGGGGTTCTACCCGCTCACCAGAACGATAGACCACCCGACCGGGCACCCCCACCACCGTGCAGTCTGAGGGTACCTCCCGCAGCACCACCGATCCGGCCCCGATGCGTACGTTGTTGCCAATTTGAATATTGCCGAGCACCTTGGCTCCGGCCCCGACCACCACATTTTCGCCGAGGGTGGGGTGACGTTTGCCAATCTCTTTGCCGGTGCCGCCTAGGGTAACGCCTTGGTAGATCAGGGCATAGTCGCCCACGATGGCGGTTTCGCCAATAACGACGCCCATGCCGTGGTCGATAAACACCCCATGGCCGATGGTGGCTCCGGGGTGAATTTCAATGCCGGTAAGAAACCGTGCCAAGTGAGACAGCAAGCGCGGAATGACCGGAATGCCAAGGTTCCATAGCCAATGGCTAAACCGATGCATGGCTAGGGCATGGAAGCCTGGGTAGGAGGTGATCACCTCTAACCAGTTGCGGGCAGCGGGATCGCGCTCGAAGACCACACGGAAGTCTGCAACCAGAGTTTTAAGCACAGGTTTTCAGAAAAATCAGCAAGGGCACTAATATCCTAGCGTGGGATTGCGATCCCCAACAGGGCTAGGGGCCAACCAGGAGGGAGTAGTTAAGACGCTGGCCTTGGTTGTGGGATCCAACCCAAAGACGGTAGGTGCCCGCTGGTAGGTCTTGGGCCTGAATTTGGGCGTCGGGGTCGCGACGACTGATATCTTCGCCGCAGCGAACCATGGCGTCATTGGGGCCTTGCAGCAGCAGAGTGGTGTCGTTGCCGCCGCTGTTGACCTGGATGGTGAGGCGGGCCATGGGCTCCTGAAGGGTGAGGATGTGGTCGGGATTGGTGTCGGCAAAGCCCGTGCAAATGGTGCCCTGGTGGTCGCGCATGGCCACGTTGGCCAGGGCAAAAATGCCAGCGGTGGTGCCGGTGACGGTGGCGGTGGGTTGACTATTGGACAGGGTGATGGGGGCGAAGTTCGCCGTCTGGGCCAAGGCTGCGGATCCGAAGCCCCCTAGGGCCAGAAGAATGAAGGCCGGAAACCCGTATCGTTGATATTGGATGCCCATGGCTACCCACCTTACGCTGTAAATCTATTCCTAGGATGGTCGATGGATGGGGATCTGATTCGCCGTCGTGGACAGAAGTTAAACTGGCTGGGAAATGGGATAGTTATTAGTTGCTGGGGGTTGGGATGGTTTTCAGTGAGTGAGATCTTAGGGCGATGGAAATTCTCTGGCTGTTAGTCTGCACTGAATCACCTAGTTTCAGTAGGTCACAAACAGGCTCTCTGCCGAGATCCAGCCCTCACCCCAAATCCATCTCCCAACGTGGGCGAGGGACTTTGAAGCATTTCCGACTCCCCTTCTCACGCCCTCCTGGGAGAGGGGCTGGGGGTGTAGCTTGCCTCCCGTCAGGGTGAGCTGTGGGGACTTCGCGATCTACTGAGTTTGTCACTCAACTCTTCGATTACCCATGGCTCCACAACAGATTCTTCGATCCAGAGGATAAGGCTTCACCCAAACTTTAACCCAGCGTTATGCTCTGACCAATTGCGAACGCGGCGTCAAGGTTTCATGGCAGCCTCTATGTATGGTAACTGAGATTTACCATGCCTCCCCCGCTCGCGACCCCTATTTCATGCAACAACGCTCAAGATAGAGATAGCATTTGCCATGCTCCAAACCCTTTGGGATTTAAGCCTGTTAGCACTGATTATCGCAGGCCCACTCCCTCTCAGCCTTTTTTTCAGCGCCCATCCCCTACTCAACCCCTCGCGGCCAACCCCGGTTCAGTTGGCCCTGAGCACTTTGGTTCTGTGGATCTTGGTTCAAATTAGCCTGGGGCTGGTGTTGGGTAGTCTACAGCGGTTCACCCTTTGGCCGGTCATCTTGCTCGAAATCGGCCTAGCCACCCTGGGCCTGGTGCTTCTCTGGATCAAACCGCTGGTTAGAAGTCGCCTCAACAGAATCTTTAGTGATTCTAGCCCTGCCCCCCTTCAGATCAGCGAAGGGGTCGTGATTGGGGCGATCGCCTTCACCGCCTTTGTGCTCCTTGATCGCGTCGCTACCCAGCCCTTCACCAACTACGACACCCTCTGGTTTCATGGGCCCATCCTTGCCAGATGGTACCAAACCGGTTCGTTATCCCAACTCGACCCCCTCGGCCACTGGATCATTGACCATCCCGACGCCCAAAGCTATCCGTACCACTGGCATATTCTGGGCGTATTTTTCTTACTGCCCTTAAGGCAAGACTTGCTACTGGCCTTGCCCATGCTCCTAGCCTGGAGCTTGTTGGGGTTGTCTACCTATTTGTTAAGCAGTCTTGTCGGTGCCCAACGGTTCTATGCCCTAGCGTCGGCCGCCCTGGTGGGGGCGGTTCCGTTCGTGTTAAACCATGTCACTACCCTCCACATTGATTTGCCCTTAGCGGCGGTTTACACCATCAGCCTCTATTACCTGATGTCTTATCACAAGACTCGCCACAGTTGGGACGCCTTCCTGTTTTTAGCCACCGCTGGGCTGTTGGCAGGCATTAAAACCCCAGGCCTGATCTATGCCCTGTTTCTCATTGCCATTTTTCTAGTTGCCGAGATCTTCTTTCAGCCCCAATTAGCCCCAACGCGGTCTGTCTTTCGCTCCTCCTTATTTTGGCTGGGGGCCGCCTTGGGGCTGGGGTTAGGAAGCTTCTGGTATATCCACAACGCTCTAGAGGCGGGCCCTTACATCGCTCAAATTGTTTCTCCAGTAGCGGCACCATCCCCGGCTGAGTCTTCAAATCCCGAGGCCGAAGCCACTGTTCCGCTGGGTGCCATCCTGGAGAAGATAGGATATTTGCAAAGTACCACCCTCACCTCCCAGTTCAACCTGACCAATCCTTCCCACTGGTTCATGTTTCTCAGTCAGGCCATTGTGAGGTTGCAATTGCCAGTTCTGGCCCTATTAGCCCAGGTCATGCTGCTACCCGTGGCCTGGATAAAATCCCCTAAAACCATCCGTCGCTCACTCCTGTTGGTACTTTGCTTTCTCCTGCTGAGCACCTGGTTTCTCTACTGGAATACCCCCTACAGTTCAGGGGGAGGAGGGATAACCCCGGTTATAGGTTTTAATATGCGATACGGGTTCCCAGTTCTAGGAATTTTGGGAGTTGTTGCCGCCGCTAGCGCCTCACTATTGAATACCCGTAAATGGGTAGTCGTTATTGTTGTTCTCCTCAGCAGCGTCCTGGGGGTAATTAGCAGTGCTATCTTCGATAAAGTCAGAATTCAATCCATGATCGGAACCGAATCATTCTGGCCTAGCCAACTGGTCAATAACTTGGGTAGAAACCCTAAAACAGTCTTAGGGTTCCTCTCTAACCTTCTATCAGGCCCCGGTGCGGGTGATCTCAGCTTGTACCTCTCTATATTTATGCTTGGATTCAGCCTATTAATCCTGAGAATATATTGGCCAACCCTGGGTCTACACCTCAAAACGTGGCTCCAGAGCATGATTCAAGCGGATCATTGGCTGCTCCCAGGGTTAGTAAGCCTGGTATTGATCGTTGCCACAACCCACCACTGGCAACAGGTGCGCGACCAGAATCGACTGGTGGTCTACCAAGGTATTGACCAAGCCCTAGAGCAGTGGATACAGCCGACGGAAAGCCTGGCCTATTTTGCCAGCCGTCAGAGCTACCTCTTCTATGGCAAACACCTGAATCAGTCGGTCATTCATTTACCCCTTGAGCCCGATCAGGTTACCCCATGGCTAGCCACCCTTCGTCAGGCCAACGTCACGTTAGTGGCGGCTGGGCCTGAACTCAAGCCTGAACCTCTTCAACAAACCCTGGCTGGGCTATCCACTGAACAAGGCCCTCTCCAGCAAGTATTTGGCCAAAATCCAGCTCAAGATCCGACCCTCTATCGCCTCAGCCCTGCGGGACTGACGGAGACGGCCCCCTCTGACTAGGGCTGACCTGTGGCCAAGCTCCATGGCTTGAGGATTGACCAGCTTTCACCAAAACTTTCTTCAGGGACAGATATTTCCGGGTAATTAATTCCGGGTGATTCGTTGTTCAGTTAGGGATTTTGGTGAGTTCCGGGTAATTAATTCTGGGTGATTCATTGTTTAGTTAGAAATTTTGGTGAGTTCCGGG
>CAZWNR010000416.1:0-4242 GCA_964635665.1 uncultured bacterium
CCACCGTCACCATGGAGCGTCCGAGACAACCCAGATGTTCGACCGCTCCGGCCCCTCGGTGGCCCAAAACCCCAGTTCCGTGGGCCTCATCCACCAGCACCATGGCCTCGTAGGTTTCGGCTACATCAAGAATCTTGGGCAGAAAACAGAGGTCGCCATCCATGCTAAACACACTGTCGGTAGTAATCAGGCAGCGGCGGTGCCGAGCCCGATGGGCGGCGAGGCATTCCTCTAGATGCGCCATATCCCCATGGCGATAGTCGTAGGTGGTGGCTCCGCTGACCTTGGCCCCGGTACGCAGGCTGGAGTGGTTATATTCGTCGCTGAGAATGAGATCCGCTGGCCCCACTAGGGCAGCAATGGTACTGAGATTAGCCAGATAGCCAGAACTAAACACCAGCGCGTCTTCGGCCTGTTTGAGATCGGCTAAGGCGAGTTCCAAATGTCGGTGCAGATCCCGGTGACCACTCAATAACCGTGATCCGGTGCTGCCCGTGCCGTAGGTTTCAATGGCTTCTATCGCCGCCGCCGCCAGCCGAGGATCCCCCGCTAGGCCGAGGTAGTCGTTGCTCGCAAAGTTGATCAAGGGTTTCCCATCTCGCACCATCACGGCTCCGGCCTTGCCCTCGACAGACTGCACCGTTCGATAGCGGTGGGCACGGTGGAGGGCGGCGAGGGACTGGGGCATCCAGTGGTAGGGGGAGGGCATGGGAAGGGGGAAGGATGAAGAGGTGGAAAGGGGAGAAGTCGGGAATTATCCGATTTGTTCCTAGGGTTTTGTTAGAATTTTGATCGCATTATGGTTAGGCTAGATACGGCGTGGCGTGGCGTTTACGCTGCCTGCCGATGGGATTGCCCAGGGTGCCTGTGACCTATTGCAGCCACCCGTTCAACCATTCCGTTTTAAGCGCCCGTCCAGCGACCACATTAGGTCATTTCACAACACCATTCACCATACTCTTGAGGGGGCACCGTTAATCACCTATGGCACAGCAACCATCTCTAGAGCCCGTTCGCCCCTTTGACCGTGCCACCCTGGAAAGTATGTTACAAGCCACAAAAACCCCCGCCACCGGATGGACCATTGAAGCCAGCGAAGAACTGTACCGCATCCATAGCTGGGGAGATCCCTATTTTTCCATCAATGCCGATGGTCATATTACGGTGTCACCCCAGGGAGATCGGGGCGGGTCTCTAGATCTGCTGGAGCTGGTAGAAGCCATTAAACAGCGGAACCTCCATTTGCCGTTGTTGATCCGCTTCCCCGACATTTTGGAAGACCGCATTGAGCGGATTAACGCCTGCTTTGCCAAGGCGATTGCCCGCTACAAGTACAACGGCGTTTACCGGGGTGTCTTTCCGGTGAAATGCAACCAACAGCGGCAGTTGTTAGAGGACATCGTGCGCTTTGGTAAGCCCCACCAGTTTGGCCTAGAGGCAGGCTCTAAGCCAGAACTGCTGATTGCCCTAGCCACCCTCGATACCCCCGGTGCCCTGCTGATTTGCAACGGCTATAAAGATAAGGACTACATCGAAACGGCCATGCTGGGCCAGCGCCTCGGTCAGCAGCCAATCATCGTTATTGAACAAATGAACGAGGTGGACTTGGCCATCGCCGCCAGTCGTCGCCTGAATATCCGCCCAGTTCTAGGGGTGCGGGCCAAACTCAGCACCAAGGGCAGTGGTCGCTGGGGGGTTTCGGCGGGGGATCGGGCCAAGTTTGGCCTCACGGTACCGGAAATTCTGACGGTGGTGGATCGGCTGCGAGAAGCCGACATGCTGGATTGCCTGCAACTGCTGCATTTCCACATTGGCTCTCAAATTTCCGCCATCAGCGTCCTCAAAGAAGCCCTGCGGGAGGCCAGCCGCATCTACGTGGAACTGGTGTCCCTAGGGGCTAAGATGGGCTACTTAGACGTAGGCGGTGGCCTCGCGGTAGATTACGACGGTTCCCAAACCAGCTTCTACGCCTCCAAAAACTACAGCACCCAAAACTACGCAAACGATGTGGTAGCTGAGGTGCAGGAAGCCTGCCGGGTGAAAAACGTCCCCGTTCCCACCCTGATTAGTGAGAGTGGTCGGGCCATTGTCTCTCACCAATCGGTGCTGGTGTTTGATGTGCTAGGGTGCAGCGATGCCCCTGTCCAGGATGAACTAGAGGTGCCTGGGGAGGCCGATCACGTCATTCTGAAGGAACTGTACGAGATTCACCAGAGCATTGCCCCCCAGAATGTGCAGGAACTCTACAACGACGCCCTGCAATTCAAAGAAGAGTCCATCAGTCTGTTTAACTTCGGCTACCTAACCTTGGCCGACCGAGCCAAGGCCGAACGGCTCTACTGGGCCTGCTGTCGCAAGGCGCTGTCGGTGGTCAGCGATGCCGACTATGTGCCCGAAGACATCGAGGAACTGACCCAAAGCATGGCCTCGATCTACTACATCAACCTCTCGGTCTTTCAGTCTATGCCCGACGCCTGGGCCATCGACCAACTGTTTCCCATCCTGCCCATCCATCGCCTCAATGAGGAACCCTCCTGCCGGGGCACCCTCGCCGACCTCACCTGCGACAGCGATGGCAAAATTGCCCAGTTCATCGACCTGCGCGACGTGAAGCATGTCCTAGAACTGCACTCCCTAGAGGAAGGCAAGCCCTACTATCTAGGCATGTTCCTGGGCGGAGCCTACCAGGAAATTATGGGCAACCTGCACAACCTATTTGGCGACACCAACGCCGTCCATATCCACATGACCCCCAAGGGCTACCAGGTAGAGCATGTGGTGAAGGGCGACACCATGACTGAAGTGCTGGGCTATGTGCAGTACGACGCCGAAGACATGATCGAAAACATCCGGCGGCGGTCGGAACAGGCCCTCCAGGAGAACCAAATTACCCTAGAAGAGTCGCAACTGTTGATTCAGCAATACGAACATAGCCTAGGTCGTTATACTTACCTGGTGTAGCGACAGCCCTAGAGGTTCCTGGCCCTGTGCCTATTCTGGCAGTGGCCACTGTCTTGTATCGAAGCCAAGGCCACCCGCTATCCTAGGAAAAGAATGGGGTGACATCGTTCAGCCACTTAGGCGCGTTGATCCCTAGGTGGCTCGCTGGATGGCGGCATGGCTGTTTGCAAGCCCCCCTCCCCGACCTCTTTCCTGAGGTCTGTGCTTCTTCCTTTTTGTTCTCTAGTCAGCGGCAACGACCCATTGGTAATGCCTACTTTAAAACGCCCCCAAAAACGACTCATCCTCTCCCTAGTGCCCCTGGCGCTGACCCTAGCGATTGTAAGCCACACCTCGCCCTCGGCGGCCATTTCTAGTCAGCCCAGCCTTTGCCCAGTTTCGGCCTCCCAGCCAATGACGCTATCCATTGCTAGCGAGCACAACACCCTACTGCGGGAAAGCTGGCAGCGCTACCGAGATCGGTTCATTCAATCCGATGGCCGGGTGATTGACCGAGAAGATCGAGACCGCACCGTCTCCGAAGGGCAGGCCTACGCCATGCTGCGAGCCGTCGCCATTAACGACCCCGTCACCTTCGAGCGCACCTACACCTGGGCCAAAAACAACCTGGCCCGCCGCGATGCCGAGGGGCAGCTCACCGACCACCTCTGGGCGTGGCACTGGGGCCAACGGGACGATGGCAACTGGGGCATTGTAGACGCCAACTTTGCCACCGACGCCGACATTGACGCCGCCACCGCCCTAATTTGGGCGGCCCAACGCTGGCGTTGTCCTCAGTATTTAGAGGAAGCCAAGGCCATTTTGGACGATATTTGGGAGCACGGCACCGTCCTGTTACCCGATGGTCAGCGGCAACTGCTCCCTGGCCCCAAGGATGCCTTTTTTAACCAACCCAACCGGCTGATTCTCAACCCCTCCTACTTTGCCCCAGCGAGTTTTCGGCTCTTTGCTGAGGTCGATCCTAACCGCGACTGGGAAAGCCTGATCGACAGCGGCTACGCCATGCTGGCGGATCTCGGCCAGTTCTCCGACACGGGCCTACCCCCCGACTGGATCATCTACAACCCCATCACCCAAACCTACCGCCCCCTAGAACCCGACTTCCCCCTGCAAAGTCGGTACAGCTTCGATGCCATCCGCGTGTGGTGGCGGGTTGGCCAAGATGCCGCCTGGAACCAAGAACCCCGCGCCAAAGCCTATCTCGAGGCACGGTTACCAGAACTGATCCAGCGTTGGGAAGCCGATGGTCGCCTTCCGGCCCGCCTTTCCCTAGATGGACTA
>CAZWNR010000417.1:0-4212 GCA_964635665.1 uncultured bacterium
TTGCCCTTTTCGTCTTGCTCGCGGATGGTTTCTTCGTACTCGCGGATGACGGCGTTGCTGTAGTACACGCAGGGCATTCCCTTCATGGGCGAGGTGAGGGGGGCCTCGGTGGTGATGGTGCCCCACAGCAGCACATAGTCGCGCCAGTCGCCGCTACCAATTTCCTGGGCCACGGCGGCAGCAAGGCTTTTGAGTTCGCCAATGGGGGTGGTGTGGGCCAGCTTTAGGTGTCGGGAGCGGTGACCTTGATGCCCCCGCACAAACCAAAGCGCACCACCAGCCACCAGCAGAAGGAAACCAAAGAATGCCATGGGACTTAAAGGGAACAACGATAGCGGGAGACAGGTTGGCGGGAATCACCGCCCTCCCCCTGCCCCTCATAAATCAGCGTACCCAGGCCACTCTCCGCAGTATCGGCCCAGCGTCATCACAATCTGAGATGTTTTGTTGCAAAACTTAAAGCCTTGCCAGAACTCCTGAAAGCGCTGATACACTAACATTCAGCGATTTTATTTCAACCCGTCCTTCGTTGCTTTGTAACAACGGATGTTCGGGTCACCCAGCGGCAACCCTGGGCAATGTCCTTTGGGGAAATAAGCCCGCTCAACTCACACACCCTCAATCAACCGCGCAACCACGGACTCATGGTAGATTCCCTTAAGAAGCCTGAATTTCAAGAAATCCGCCCAGGGGTCAAGGCTCCCGCCAAGGACACCATCCTCACCCCTCGGTTCTACACCACCGACTTTGACGAGATGGCCACCATGGACATCTCTATCAACGAAGACGAACTCCAGGCCATTTTGGAGGAATTCCGGGCAGACTACAACCGCCACCACTTTGTGCGGGATGAGTCCTTCGAGCAGTCCTGGGAGCACATCAGTGGCGAAACCCGGCAGTTGTTCGTGGAGTTCCTGGAGCGCTCCTGCACCGCCGAGTTCTCCGGCTTCCTGCTCTACAAGGAACTGGGCCGCCGCCTGAAGGACAAGAGCCCCGTGCTGGCCGAGTGCTTCAACCTGATGTCCCGCGATGAGGCCCGCCACGCTGGCTTCCTCAACAAGGCGATGTCAGACTTCAACCTCCAGCTCGACCTGGGCTTTTTGACCAAGAGCAAGAAGTACACCTTCTTCAAGCCCAAGTTCATCTTCTACGCCACCTATCTCTCCGAGAAAATCGGCTACTGGCGCTACATCACCATCTATCGCCACCTGGAGTCTCACCCCGAAAACGAGGTGTACCCGATCTTCCGGTTCTTCGAGAACTGGTGCCAGGATGAGAACCGCCACGGCGACTTCTTCTCCGCCCTGATGAAGGCCCAGCCCGAGATCGTCACCGACTGGAAGGCCAAGCTGTGGTGCCGCTTCTTCCTGCTGGCGGTGTTCGCCACCATGTACCTGAACGACCTTCAGCGCAGCGGCTTCTACGCCTCTCTGGGCCTGAACGCACGGGATTACGACATCGAAGTCATCGAAAAGACCAACGAAACCGCTGGTCGTGTCTTCCCCGTCATCCTCAACGTGGATCACCCCGACTTCTTCAAGCGCCTGGATACGGCGGCTGCGGCCAACGCCAAGATTGCCGCTGTGGCCGAATCCAATCAGCCCAAGCTGCTGCAAACCCTGCAAAAGCTGCCCCACATCGCCAACATCGGCTGGCAAATCGTGAGCCTCTACTTCATGAAGCCCATCGATGTCACCGGTTCCCGTGGCCAAGTGCGCTAGATTCTGCGGGTAATTTGCCCAAGAAAAAACGCTATCCTCGTTTCCCCCAACGGCTTTGTAGACCTACAGAGCCGTTTTTCTTATGATGGCTAAGCGATTCGTGTATCGGCAGACCAGATCGCAGACGAGATCAATGGGAGTGTGTGGTGTGATGGCCCAGTCCTTAGTCTATGGGAGATTGCTTGGCCTAATCCTAGGCATCATCGGTAGCCTGGGAAGCGGGGTCGCCGTGGCCGAAGAACTCCCGGTTGCAGGCTGTTCTCCCCACGTCGCTGAGGATGCCGTAGCCTTACTGTCTCCTGAAGTGGTCTGTCCGCCTGACGAAGCCGCCGTTCTCGCTCAAACCCAAGCGCCATCGGCCACCCCTGAGCCACCCTCGGAGGCCTCTTCCCAAAATCAGGATTCCAATCCGGCTCCTGATGTGGATCCTGATTCCACCGAACCGCTCACCGAGGCAGAACTCGCTCCCCTCGAACTCGATCCCAGAATCATTCAAGAAAGCCCGGTGCTACGGCAGTGGCTCAACGAAGTGCCCGACATTGCCGAGGAAATTCGCCATACCCCCAGCTTTCGCACCCGGCTGCGGGTGGGCTATGCCAACTTTCCCTCCAATGGCGAAATCGGCGGTTTTCAGTTGGGGGTCGAAGATGTCTTTGTGTGGCCCGGTACCGGACTCACCGCCAGCGCCGACTACAGCCGCAGCAGCAACGGCCAGCGAGAATCCTACGGAGCCGAAGCTCGCTACTACCTGTTACCCCTGGGTGGCTATGTGAATGTGGCCCCCAGCGTCGGCTATCGCTCGGTATCGGCCCCAGCCTACAGTACCGATGGCGTTGATCTGGGCCTGCGGCTCATGGTGATTCCCTCCCGTGGAGGCGCGGCAGATTTTTCCCTCAGCCAGCACTGGGTGGCCCCCGGCACCGACAGTGAAGTTGGCATCACCAGCTTCAACCTGGGCTATGCCGTCACCCGTCAATTGCGCCTCGGCAGCGACCTCCAGTTTCAAAATTCTCGTTTTGGCCGAGATAGCCGCTGGGGGCTTTCGTTGGAATGGCTGCTGTAGGGGCTGGGGTCAGGAAAATGGTGGGATTGTAGGCTCGGAAAAGGCTGAATCAGGGGATCACGGCGGCAAAGGACGGACGAGTCGCAAACAGGCCTCTTGAAAGCGGTTACTGAATTGGAAACCCAGCACAGGGTCGCCGTGGGCCTATGCCAAGGTAGGATCAGCCCCTTAAATGAAGGACGAGACCTATGATGGCCCAACGATGGATGTATGGTGCCCTCAGCCTGAGCCTTTTGGCGTTGGTGGCGGCGGGCGGTTGGCGTAGTGCCCAGTCCATGGTCCAACCGCCGGAATCCCCCACTCCAGAGAATGTCACCATGGCCCCCAAACCCGACCTGCTGGTCCAAGCTGAGATGATCGACCCCGCCCTCACAACCGCCCAAACCGCCTTTGGGTTGGCCCTATTTCAGCAACTCTACCAGGAAGCCCCCCAGGAAAACCTGCTGATTTCGCCCGTTAGCGTGGCGATGGCGCTCTCTATGGCCTACAACGGTGCCGCCGGAGAAACCCAGGCCGCCATGGCAGAGGCGCTGCGGCTGCAAGGGCTTGACCTTGACCAAATTAACCAGGGCAACCAAGCCCTGATGCAGCGGTTGGCGGCAACGGAACCGGAGATTGACTTAGCCCTCGCCAATGGCCTGTGGATGAACCAGAACCTCCCGGTTTACCCAGCCTTTATCGCCGCCATGACCCAGCACTACGGGGCCGAGGTGGCTTCTGTGGACTTTGCCGATGCCGCCATTTCCGATCAAATTAACCGCTGGGTGAGCGATCAAACCCGTGGCCACATTCCCACCCTGGTGGATCAAATTGACCCTGACCAACTGATTTTGCTGGTGAACGCCCTCTACTTCAAGGGCGACTGGACGACAGAGTTTGACCCCGCCCTCACCACCGATCAGCCCTTTACCTTGGCCAATGGCAGCGAGATTCAGCATCCGGCCATGCAGCGCCAGGGGAATTTTCAGTACCTCGCCACCGACCAATGGCAGGCGGTGAGTTTGCCCTACGGCGAACAAGAAACCCTCAGCTTTGAGGTGATTCTGCCCGCCGAGGGGGTGGCTCTCTCGGATGTGGTGGCGCAGCTCACCGCCGAAGACTGGGCCATCTGGATGGGACAATTTCGGCGACGGGAAGGGCTCGTTCAACTGCCCCGCTTCACCACCGCCTACGAGACGGATCTGATCCCGGCCTTGACCAGTCTGGGCATGGGGGTTGCCTTTACCGATGCCGCCGATTTCTCTGGCCTCACTTCCCTCAGTGCCGCCATCAACCAGGTACGCCACAAAACCACCCTAGAGGTCACGGAATCTGGGGCCGAAGCTTCCGCCGCCACTGTCGTCAGCATCATGCCCACCTCCATTGCTGTGGATCCAGAACAACCCTTTGAGCTGCGTGTGGATCGACCCTTCATCGTGGCCCTGCGGG
>CAZWNR010000418.1:0-4205 GCA_964635665.1 uncultured bacterium
GTGCCGTGGGCGTAGCTACAGCGCAGGGCAAAGTTCATACGCTGGCGCAAATCCGCCGCCGACCAGTGGGTATAGTCCTGCCGCACCGCCGTGATGGCTGAGCCAAAGGTGCCGTCGGGGTTAGCCTGCCGGGGCCAAATGTGGGCTTTGTCGAGGTGGGTATGGCTATCCACAAAGCAGGGCCACACTAGCCCCTGCCGCCAGTTCCAGGCCGGAACATCCGCTGGCACTGGCTGACTAGCGGGGACAATAGCCACAATCTGCCCCTGATGCACCTCTAGGTGGGCGGCCACCAGGTCTTCCCGCCTGGGGGGCTGGGCTAGGGCAGGGATGGGAACTTTCCACGCCACGGACTCATCAAGACAGGCCAGGGGAATGCGAACATGGGCAAGCCAGTAGTGATCCGTCGCCGTGGCAAAGGGGGGCTGGGGGGACATGGAACGGTGCAGTAGAAGGGGGCAACGAGCGGGAAAGGCCAATAGCCAGCACTGGGCAGTGATATAGATCACTGCAATGGGTGATTAATGTCAGGGACTTGGATCGATGGGATCATCCGTGGGCCTGCAATAGGTCATCGCACCCCTCTTGACAGAGGGGTAATCTAAAGATAAGAGCACAATGTTTTTCAGTTCAGTTTTGGGAATGTTAATAGAATAGGGTGTTTCTATCGTTAGTTACTGAGGTAAATACCTATGGTTAGCAATACGACGTTTCATATTTTCTGGCAATCGGGCGTGTCTGTGTTTGGGTTTCTATTGCTGGTCATTCTGCTAGCTTAGTCCCTCGCCTTTGAGTCCAGCCTGGGTGCTGCGATTTTTCCTAAATCTTGTTAGATGGTTTGCAGTCTCTATTCCTAGTGCCCCTTCCCCCGACCTACAGCTATTGATGGTCAACACCTTTAGAGATTAGCTAGAGATTAGCCCTGCTAGCGATCCGCTCCAGAGATTAGCCCCTCTTCTATCTATCTCTGCTAGTCACCCCATCTCTGCCTGTCATCTCAGGCCCCATCACCTAAGACAAAAGAGCCGCCAACGCCCCGTTCAGGCTTGCTTTCACCGATGCGGCGGACTGCTTTAAAGCCTCCTCCTCCTCCGGAGTCAGCGTCAGCTCAATAATTCGCTCCACACCGCGTTTGCCCAATTGGCAGGGAACGCCCAAATACAGATCGTCTAAGCCATACTGCCCCTCTAGATAGGCCGCGGTGGGCAAAATCCGAGACTGCCCCAGCAGAATAGATTCCACCATGGCGCAGGTAGCCGCCGCTGGCGCATAGTAGGCTCCACCCTGCTTCAGCAGAGAGACAATTTCCGCTCCACCGTTGCGAGTGCGTTCGATGGCGGATTGGATGCGATCTGGTGGTAGCAGTTCGGTGACTGGAATACCGCTAACGGTGGAGTAGCGAGGCAGGGGAACCATGAGATCGCCGTGACTACCTAGCACCATGGCGGCCACATCCCCGGAGGGCACCCCCAGTTCCATGGCTAAAAAGGTTTGGAACCGCGCTGAATCCAGCACCCCGGCCATGCCCATCACCCGGTGAGCGGGCAAGCGGCTGACGTTCCAAGCCAGGTAGGTCATCACATCGAGGGGATTGGTGACCACCAGGATGCTGGCCTGGGGAGAGTAGGCTACGGCTTTTTGAACGGCCTCCGCCACAATGGTGCCATTAGTGAGCATGAGATCCTCGCGGCTCATGCCGGGACGACGAGGCAGCCCAGCGGTAATCACCAGCAGATCGGAACGGGCGGTGTCTGCGTAGTCGTTGGTGCCGATAAGGGTGTGGCTATAGCGTCCGTGGCTGCGTGCCTGGGTGAGGTCGAGGGCAAGCCCCTGGGGTCGGTCAGGAATGATGTCGAACAGAACCACATTGGCGAGGTCTCGCTCGGCAATCCGTTGGGCAACGGCGCTGCCAACATTGCCAGCCCCCACAATGGTGACTTGGCTTTCGTTGCAATAGGCTAGGGAGGGAAGAGAAGTGGTCATAGGTAGTTCTAAAGGCGACCATAGCTCTATTGTCTTTACGGCTATAGGCAACTGTCTCGTAGTTGTTGATATTCTTAATTTTATAGCGTTTTCTTTGATCCCCTTTTAGTTTATATGCTGAGCACATCGGTTTAGATGGCTTTTTTAAGCAATGCATCAAGGAAATAAAAAGACTTTCAATAGGTTGTTGGCTCAGTGATTCTGCGCAAATTTTGAGCGGCCCCATTATATTTTTATTGCAACAACTATGGCCCCCGTGGGGGCTTCAGAGTTGTGTCCGCTCGCCAGCCAATGTCCTGAATCCCCTAGGAGCGAGGGAGGACTAGATCCCCGGCCTAAAATGTCTCGCCCATCGGCTCTGTGGTAATCAGCGTGAAGGATTCTGCAATGGCCACCGCCTCTTTAGGATCAAGATCTTTGCAGTGATTAAAGGTGGCAAAGATCGCTTTGATCTCAGCCACCCCGGTGAGGCGATAGTAGCCCGAGGGGCCAGCCAGCCAGTCGGTGTAGAGGTTGGGTTCGGGGAATTTGGCCTGCAACTCGGGGTCGGTAAACTTGCCGTAGTTGAGGCCATAGCTAGGATTGCCACTTTCGTCCGTAAACAACGGTGGCTTAATGGGCACTCGGTTTTCGGTGGCTAGGGGCGGAGGGGTGCCGCCATCGACATATTCCACGGCAAAGCATTGGTTGCTGGCATTTTGGTACAGGATGAGGTAGCTCAGGCCCATGTCGCCTTGGGTGATGCGTAAATCAGCCACCTGGAACGCGGGCGGCACGTTTCCCGGTACCACCACATCGATGCCCAGGCTAGTGAGCTGGGCCATTTGCTCGGGGGAAAGCTGGGCGAGGAAGGCTCCTGGGGGTGGCGGCGGCGGGGCCGATAGGTCATTCTCGCCAGCGGGGGCATTGAGTTCGGCATCGAACGCCATGGAGTTGGGATCACCTCCAGAATCCGCCCCGTTGGTTGGGGGTTCGTTGGGGGCGGTTTCGGTTGGAAGCGATCCGTTGGGGGCCGCTGGATCGCAGGCCACGGGCAATAGCCCCAGCAGGGCCACACCGATGAGCTTGGCCCAACGCGCTCTGGTCAATCCCTGTCCCATGGCGATATCCTCCCGTGGTTATACATCTCACCCTGATTAGAGCAACCTGCCTAGAACTCATCCTAAAGGTTGATGGATGTCTCCGACGGAGAGGGGCGACAAGACCGTGCCCCTGTCGTTTAGCCGGGAGCGGGCGGGAATGGGGATCTCCCCTCGGCGGCTTACCTTGGGATAGTGGGTATTCCCCTCGCAATGTGGCAAGATCAACCCACTGAGAGAGTTGGGAGTCCATCGTTGTCTAAATTACCGCCCTTGCCCTTGCCAGTGAAGTTGGCCTATGGAATGGGGGAGCTGGCGGCGGCTGTCCCGGCTAGTTTGTCGGCCTTTTTTGTGCTGTATTTTTTTACCACTGTGGCGGGGCTAAATCCGGCCCTGGCGGGGAGCGTGATTTTGATTGGGCGGCTATGGGATGCCATCAACGACCCCCTGATTGGCTGGCTGAGTGATCGCACGGTATCCCCTCTGGGGCGGCGGTTTCCGTGGATGCTGGGCGGCATGATACCCATGGCCCTCACCGCCATGCTGCTGTGGGTGGTGCCGCCTTTCCAAACCCAGGGCGGCATTTTTGCCTACTACGTTGTGCTGTCGCTGTTTGCCTTTGCCTCTTTCACAGCGGTGCAGTTGCCCTACACCGCCCTCGCCGCCGAGCTTTCCGATGACTACGATGAACGCACCACCCTAATCGGCACCAAGGCGGCCTTCAGCATTGGCGGGGGCATTTTGGCGCTGGTCATGGCCCAGGTGGTGTTTGGTCGGGTGGCGGATCCTGAACGACAGTACGCCATTTTGGGCATCCTCTCCGCCTGCCTCGCTATTGTGATGGTGCTCCTCTGCGTGGCAGGTACCTATCGCCGCTACTGGCAGGCCCAAAAAGCCCACGCCAGTCTCCATCCCCCGGTGGGCTTGCCCTCCCTGCTGGCCGACCTCCGCAGCGTCTTTGCCAACAGCGCCTTTCGGAAGGTGTTAGGGCTTTACCTGTGTAGTTGGATGAGTGTGCAGGTGACCGCCGCCATGCTGCCCTACTTTGTGGGGGCCTGGATGGGCCTGCCCGAAACCCACTTTGCCCAGATGGCCCTGGCCGTGCAAGGAACCGCCATCGCCATGCTGGTGGTGTGGAACCGA
>CAZWNR010000419.1:0-4196 GCA_964635665.1 uncultured bacterium
TCTGCCGAGGACACCCCCGACCCCAATATCGCGACACCGCCCCCCCCATCATCTACGGAGACGGTCGATAACCAGGGAATGGTCGGTTCTGCCTTAGGACAGCAATTGCCCATCACCGCCAAAACCGTGCTGGGGGGCGAAGAAATTTTTCTAGAGGTGGCCGAAACCCCATCTCAGCAAGCCCTAGGGCTGATGTATCGCGATGCTCTGCCCGATGATCGGGGGATGGTGTTTCCGATGAATCGCCCTCGTCCGGTGCGCTTTTGGATGATGAACGTGCCCGTAGCGCTGGACATGGTGTTTGTCTACCAGGGCACGATTCAGTACATTGCCGCCGAGGTGCCCCCCTGTCCTGCGGCCCCCTGCCCCACCTATGGCCCCGACAACCAATTGGTTGACCATGTGATTGAGCTACGGGCGGGCCGCGCCGAGGAACTGGGCCTCCAGGTGGGCGATGCGGTCGAAATTATGCCCCTAGAGTAAGGGTGACCCGGTATGGACGGGCGAGGAGACCTCGCCCCTACGGGATGCGGTGGAGACTCTGCCCCTAGCGTGGCTAGCTCTAGGGGGATAACTTAGCTCCCTGGTGGAGGGCGAGGGCAGAGAGACCATTGACGGTAGCGGTAAATGTTCCGTCTGCCCCAACCTGGAGGGGTTCTGCCTGGTTCTGGCAGTCTTGCCCATCCGCCGTGGGCAGCCCCACGGTGACGTTGCAGTAGCGGCCTGGGGGAAGCTGGGTTTGGAAGGTGTGGGTGAGGGTTTCCTCCTCACCGTTGATCACCACGAAGCCTAGACTGCCTCGGCCAAAGGCGATCTGGTTGGCTCCATTGTCCCACCAGTCGGTTGCGGTGGGGTGGGCTTGGGTGGCATGGCGAAAGGCCACCATGTTGAGGATGGCGGGCCAGCGGTGCTCACAAATCCACTCCCCAAAACATTGGGCTTCGCCGTTATCGTAGATGGGGCGAGTGGTGCCGTCGGGATAGGTGGGCGGGCCTTGGTCACCATTCTCAAAGGCGTAGCTAGACATCACCTGGGGAATGCCGTAGGGAAAGGCCAGCATAAACACATTGGCTAGGGCATAGCGGGCACCGTCTTTGTAGGTCAGGTAGTTGCCGCCGCCGCCGTGGCCGCGCTGTTTGTCGTGATTATCAATAAAGACCACCGCCTGACCGGAGGGAGCCAGGCCCCAAGATTCGCCTAGGGTTTCGAGGTTAGCTAGGGTTTGGCCATTGATCCCTAGAAACGCCTCGCCCACAAACTGCCCGTATTTAAAGTCAATGACGTTGCCGTGGGCATAGTAGTCTTGCTTGCGAATGGCCTCGGTGCCGGGGTCAATCACCTCTTGGTAGATGAAGAAATCGCCGGAAGCACGGCTGCGAAACTGATCCAGAATTTGACCCAGCTCTTCATGGCGAATGTGCTTGGCCGCATCAATCCGAAATCCGCCGATACCCAGATTGGCTAAATCCAGCAGATAGCTGACGATCTGGGCCTGCACCCGTGGGGAGCTGGTATCGAGATCCGCCAGCCCCACCAGTTCGCACTGGGTGACGTTGGTGGCGTCGTTGTAGTTGTCAATGGGGATGCGGCATTGGTTAAAATCCTCTGGTCTATAGAGACCGGGATACTCGTATTTGGTGAATCGGGTGCCTGCGCTGCCCACCCCTGCCTCCATCCCGGCCATGTGGTTAATCACGGCGTCCGCATAAATAGTCACCCCAGCCTGGCGGCAGCGATCCACCATTTCAACCAGCTCTTCCCGACGACCTCCCCGGCTGTCTAGGCGGTAGCTTACGGGCTGGTAACGCTGCCACCAGGGATAATCCCAGTCTGGCAGCACAATGTGCTCCTGGGGGGGAGAAATTTGTACGGCCCTCACCCCCGCTGGCCCCAGCACCGCTTCGCATTCAGCCGCAATGTCCAACCAGGGCCACTCAAACAAATGGACAAAGACGGGAGGCTCGGAGAGTGCAGGGCTGGGGGCTGGAGAGGACTGGGCCAAGGGGCCAAGCCACATCATTAAACCAGCTAGCCCTCCCACGGCACCCAGGGCAATAACCTGTTGACGAACGATCATTGTGAACGACTTAACCTATCTGTTGGAACTCGCAAAACTAACGTTTCTTGCTAGTGTCTTTTATCCATAAACCATCACAATCTGCCATGCCATAATGCCGAAGCTGGCTTGCCTCTGGAGGAGGACGGCGATGACATGACAATTATGACTTTTGGATGAGGGCAATATCAGATTTTTATAGGAAACGCCTATGATGCTTAGGAAAAAGGCCTTGATCGACTACAGTGAGATGTCAGCAAAAAGTGATTTTTGATCTTCAAAAGACTGCCTAAATTTAGAATTTCACCTGTTATTTTAGACATTCAATCGATCCTTGCCGAGAAACTATGGCTATTCTTTACCATTGTTCCTAGTGACAATGCAGCCCTAGGAAGAGTCGTCCTTCTTAGCCTTCCTAGGTTGAGTTTGGATATCACGCTAGCGCGATCCTTGGCCTGCGGGCTTGGCCAAGGGAATGAACAACCGCATTCCCTGGTTGTAGGATCGAGATATGGATTCAGCTACGTTTTTAGAGATTCTGCAACAACAGCGAGCCATTGCCGTGCTGCGAGCTCCTCGGCTAGATCTGGGCCTGCACATGGCCAAGGCCGTAGCGGTGGGCGGGGTGCGGCTGATTGAGGTGACTTGGAACAGTGACCAGCCGGATAGGTTGGTCGCTCACCTGCGCGATACCCTGCCCCACTGCTGGATTGGAGTGGGCACGGTGCTCTCCATGGCGGATTTGCAGGCGGCGATGGCGGCGGGGGCTGAGTTTGGCTTTTCGCCCTACACGGATCCCGATTTATTGCGGTGGGCGGCGGATCGACGGTGGCCCCTAGTTCCTGGTGCCCTCACCCCCAGTGAAATTGGGGCGGCGTGGCGGGCGGGTGCCCCGGCGGTGAAGGTGTTTCCGGTGGGGGCGATGGGTGGGCCAAGCTATCTGCGCAGTTTGCAAGCGCCCCTAGGCCACATTCCCCTAATTCCTACAGGCGGGCTGGCCATCGATCAGGTGGAAGCCCTGCTGAAGGCTGGAGCAACGGCGGTGGGGCTGTCCACGGGGCTGTTCCCCGCCGATGCCCTTGCCCAGGAAGATTGGGGCAGAATTACCGACCGGGCCAGGCAACTGGTCAGGATTTGCCAAACGGCATCGGATACCCGATCCGAACTAGACACCTCCCATTGCCAACCCGTCAAACCCTAGGGGCAGACAACCCCGCCCCTACCGAATGCGTTGGAGGGTGCTGATGATACCGAGGCTAAAGCAGATCAAAATCAATACCCACAGCACCACCCCCGGCATGAAGGCGAGGAGCGTTACCCCCCGCAATAGCCAAACCAGCAGGGTCACGCCTAGAGCCACCAGAAAGGCTTTGGTGAAGGGTTGAAGGGGGTAGCGACGACGAGGAGCCATGGACAATCTCCTGGATGGTGTTTGGGTTGGATGGTTTCAGGCGAGCAAGGTTTCAGGCAAGTAAGGTTTCAGACGAGCAAGTTTTGAATGGGTGCCCTTGGAATTCGTGACCTTGGGGGATGCGTGACCTTGGGGTTAGCCGTTTTCGGGGTGCTTGGCGGGGTGGCGTAGGGCGGCAATTAACAGGCAGATAATGCCGATATTGATACAGACATCAGCCATGTTGAAAATCGGGAAGCGAATTAGCCGAAAATCTAAAAAATCCACCACTTCTCCGGCCAGCACCCGGTCGATGCCGTTGCCCAAGGCCCCCGCCAGGATGAAGCCATAGCCTACTTGTTCCCAGCGGTTGGGGAGAATCACGCCCCAGCCCAGGGCAATTAACCCGGCACTGACGGCCATGGAAAGCCACTTCAGCCATTCACCGTTGTTGCTGAACAGGCTAAAGGCTGCCCCGGTGTTGGTGACGTAGGTGAAATAAAATACCCCTGGCCAGATTGCCATGGAATCGGGCGGGGTGGTGAGTTCAAAGGTTTGCGTGACCCAGTACTTGGTGAGTTGGTCGATCACCAGACCCAGTACCGCCGCTATCCAAAACAGGTGATTGCGAAGTCGCATGGGCTTAATAAAATAGCAATTGCCGCAGGGCAAGGGATAGCACCGACACCGCACACACCACGACGAGATGACCGGGGAACGGCAGCACCGAATAGTTCAAAACCAGTTCCC
>CAZWNR010000420.1:0-4191 GCA_964635665.1 uncultured bacterium
GGCGCCATGACCGTGCATAGCCAGCCTAGGGGAGGAACAGGTTTCCGAGTTATCCTTCCGGTGCAGTTGGCCACCGACCTGCCTCTATCCGCCAGTTCCAAGGCACAAATTCCGGTGGGTCTGGCCCCAAACTCGCCCCCCTGGCGGCTGCTAATTGTGGACGATCAGCCCAGCAATCGCCTGCTGCTACAACGGTTTCTTGTCGATTTGGGCTTCAGCGTCCGTGAGGCTAGTAATGGCCAAGAGGCCATTGACATCTGGAAAACCTGGCAGCCCCACCTGATTTGGATGGACATGCGTATGCCTGTTATGGATGGGTACGAATCCACTCGATACATCAAAACCCACCTTCGGGGGCAGGCCACCGCCATCATTGCCCTCACCGCTAGCATCTTTGATGGAGAGAAACAACTGGTGCTCGCCGCAGGCTGCGATGACTTTCTGCGAAAACCCTTCCAGCAGGCCACGATCATCGCCAAACTGGTTGAGCACCTAGGAGTAGAGTTTGTGTATGCTGAACCTCCGATGGTGGATGTTCCTGTCCCTACGGTGTCCCTCGATCAGGCCCATTTGGCCGCCGACCTAACCCATCTGTCCCCTGCATGGCGAACCCAGGTCTATCACTTGGCCACCCAGGCGAATCAATCCGCCCTGCGGCAACTCGTTGCCAGTCTGCCTCCAGAACAGATCCAGGTGCAACAGTCCCTGATGATATGGATTGACAATTTTCAATTTGATAAAATCATGACCCTTACCCGCAGCGAAGATGAGTTCCGCCCCTAATCCCAAGGCAACCATTCTTGTGGTTGACGACATTCCTGACAACCTGCATCTACTTACCCGAGAACTCACCAACTACGGCTATGAAACACGCGGCGTACTCACGGGCGAAATGGCTTTAATGGTCGCCCGTTCAACACCTATCGATCTTATTTTGCTCGATATTATGCTGCCCGACATGGATGGCTATACCATCTGTCAACGGCTTAAGGCAGAGGCCAAGATCCAGGATATTCCCGTCATTTTTATCAGTGCCTTAGACGACCCCTTTGATAAGGTAAAAGCCTTTGAGGTAGGTGGCGTTGATTACCTCTCAAAGCCTGTCAAAATGATTGAAGTTATGGCGCGCATTAATACCCAAATCAGTCTGCGAAAGGCTCAGCAAAAACTTCAGAGGTTTAACCTCAATCTCGAACAATTGGTTCATCAACGGACCCAAGAACTGGCCCTAGCCAACCAATCCCTACAAGTAGAGATTGAGGTGCGCCAGCATGTTGAGCAAGATCTCCGTCTTAGCGAAGCCCGCTATCGTCTAATCGCCGACCACATGGGCGATCTGGTCTGTCTGCACGACAGCCAGGGTAAATTTCTCTACGTCAGTCCTTCTATACAGGCTTTGTTAGGCTATAACCCAGAGGACTTGAAGGGAAAAATGATTCAAGACCTCTGCCATCCCGACGATCTACCCATTCTCCAGCTCCATTTTCAAACCTCGGCCCACCACGTCGATTCGACCACCAGTGCCTATCGATTGCGTAGTCAGTCGGGCCGCTATGTGTGGCTTGAAACCTTGGCCAAATCTATCCTAGACGACGGTGGCCCGATCACAGGTATTGTCACCAGTTCGCGAGACGTCACTCGGCGAGTCAAGATCGAGCGGCAGCTCCGCTACGAAGCCCTCCACGATGCCCTGACCCATCTGCCCAATCGAGACTGGCTGGCAAAACGCCTAGAGGTAGAGATTCTCCAGTGTCATCATCAGCCCGGTCGTCAGTTTGGCCTGTTGATGATTGACCTAGATCGCTTTAAGGCCGTCAACGATAGTCTGGGCCATTTAGTCGGGGATAAGCTGCTAGTAGCTGTGGCGGATCTGCTGAAACATGCCGTTCGCAAAGTGGATATGGTGTCACGCTGGGGCGGGGATGAATTTGTCATCTTTTTGGATGATGTCAGCCATATTCATGAGGTAGTACAGGTGGCAGAATCCATTAATCAACTACTTGAAAATCCCGTTGAGGTAGATGGAAAAATTATTTTTACCTCCGCTAGTATTGGCGTTTTAATTGGCAGTTCAAATTACACAAACAGCAACGAAATTTTTCGAGATGTAGATATTGCTCTCTATCGCGCCAAAGAGGGTGGACGCAATCGCTACGAGATTTTTGGCCTAGAAATGTACCAAGAGGCCCTGGCATTACTTAATCTGGAAAATGAATTGCGTGCGGCTATTAGAAGCGAAGCCTTTATTGTTCACTACCAGCCTATTGTTGCTCTAAAATCCCAGTCTCTGATTGGGTTTGAGGCCCTTGCTCGTTGGCAGCATCCCCAGCGGGGATTAGTCATGCCTGGTACCTTTATTGATTTGGCGGAGGATACGGGACTGATTAAGCTTATCGGCAAACAAATTCTCTATCAGGTGTGCAAAACCGTTGCCGATTGGGAGCACCAAGGCTATTTAGACGATGATTTTCAGATGAGTGTTAATGTGTCGGGTCAACAGTTCCGTGACAACCGCTTTATTCCCATCCTCGACGAAATTTTAGCGGAAACAGGGGTTCAAGGTCGTCGCCTCAAGCTGGAAATTACCGAGCGCATTTTGCTAGAGCAATCGAGCAGCATTGCCCGTACCCTCGATGCCATCCATGAACGGGGGATGAAACTGAGCATTGATGACTTTGGCACAGGCTATTCCTCCCTGCGCTACCTCAGCCAGTTTGCGGTAGAAACCCTCAAAATTGACCGCTCCTTTGTCAACCAAATGCGGCCCGGCAAGCTGGGCATTGTGCAGGCCATCATCGACTTGGCCCACAACCTGGGGATGAACTGCATCGCTGAGGGGGTGGAAACCGAAGAACAACAGATCCAGCTTCAGCGGTTGAGATGCGAAGCTGCCCAGGGGTATTTATTTGCTAAGCCCTTGCCCCTCGACCAGGCTGTGCGCTATCTTCTATCGGCCCGCCTCACCGCCGAAGTACCGCTATCGAGCCCTTCCTAGCCATGACCTGCACCCCCGCGCACTTCACTTTTCCTCCCCTGGGCTGTGGCACCTGGGCCTGGGGCAATCGTCTCCTGTGGGGCTACGATCCCGCCATGGACGGTGAATTGCAACAGGTCTTTAAAGCCTGCGTGGCCCAGGGTGTCACCCTGTTTGATAGCGGCGACTCCTACGGCACAGGCCGTCTCAACGGCCGCAGCGAAACCCTGCTGGGCCAGTTTGCTAGTGCCTATGAGGGGCCAAATCAGGATCAGATTTGCCTAGCCACCAAGCTAGCTGCCTATCCCTGGCGCATCACGCGGGGGGCTGTGGTCAAGGCTGGAATGGCCTCGGCCCAGCGGCTAGGACGCCCCATTGACCTGGCCCAAATGCACTGGTCTACCGCCAACTATGCCCCCTGGCAGGAGGGGCCGTTTTTGGATGGCCTGATGGATCTTTACGAGCAGGGGCACATTAAGGGCATCGGCCTATCGAACTTTGGCCCTAAGCGTCTGAAACTGGCCCATCGGCGGTTCCAGACACGGGGCATTCCCATTGCCACCCTGCAAGTGCAGTATTCCCTGCTGTCTACCTATCCGGTGACGGAACTGGGACTGAAGGATCTCTGTGATGAACTGGGGATTCGCCTGATTGCCTATAGCCCCCTAGCGCTGGGCCTCCTCACCGGTAAATACTCGCCCCAGGGGCCATTTCCCCGGGGGGTGCGGGGCTTCCTATTCCGCCAACTGCTGCCCAACATTCAGCCCCTGCTTTACACCCTCCAGGATATTGCCGATCAGCGCCAAAAAACCTCCGCCCAAGTTGCCCTCAATTGGTGCATTGCCAAGGGCACCCTGCCGATTCCAGGGGCCAAATCGCTCCATCAAGCCCAACAAAACCTGGGGGCCTTGGGCTGGCTGCTAGACAGCGGTGAAGTGGACGCCCTCGACCAAGCTAGCCGCCGCAGCGATAAACAAATGGTGCAAAATATCTTCCAATCCCGTTAAGTTGATTGACTAACATTGATTACCAAAGCTTTCGAAGACCAACACCGCCTCGGTCTAGCACCCAGCCCCACCCATGTCACCATGAGATTGGGGACCGTCATGGCGCAGGATGTGCCCCACGCCGAGGATATGGTTCGAGGCGCTCTACTAAGCCAAACTCCAGGGCCGCAACCGCACCATCGCCCCTGTAACCCCCTGCCCTGTGCTCCC
>CAZWNR010000421.1:0-4185 GCA_964635665.1 uncultured bacterium
GGACGGATGCCCTCCGTCCTAGCCCTGCCATTCACAGCCCTAGTGGCTCCAGAACAGTTTCAGGTCTTCCTGGCGAGCTTTGGCGATGCGCTGGTCTTGGTAGTGGAGTTCCTCGAGCCAAATCCTTAGTTCAGCCTCAGAGACTAGGTGAACCGATTGCCCTGTAATCGGGTCGTAGGCATTCCAGGCCGGTTCTCCGTTCCACGATTGACCAGGCCAAACCCGTGGCTCGTCGGATACATCGAGGTGGGCGATGAGCCTCTGCCAAACCCGGTGCAAGGTCTGGGCGAGGGTCGATTCCGACCGACCATGCCCAAGGGTGAGGACTGGCCAATAGGCGGTATGCGCTTTCATAATTCACCTCCTAAGTTTCTGAATTCAGTTTAATTTTCTGTATCTAAAATTACAAAAACTACTATTCATGGTCTGCATGAATAAAATTGATGGATATTGATGGATATTGATGGATGCTGCCAAGGGAGGCTATCTCAAAATGAAGGCAGCGACTAGGATCTCAGGGGCAACCCAGAGATGGGTTGCCGCCGGATGGCCTGACATATCTCTGTAAGGAGTGGTGCGTCAGGTCTAAAAGGTTGGGCCTGGTTTCTGGCGTTGATACCAACTCCTTTGACGGGACGTACTAGGCCATCCTTGGGTTAACGGGGGAGGCTACCAGAGGCAGATTTTAGTCACAGCAATATGACCGCTAAAGCAAACGGCTACGTCGGAATCCGGGTCGTAGCGGCGGTTGCCGTATTGGCCCGTGTAGTGAAACTGATTGTTTTCAACCTTAAAGTCTGTAGGTAGCGGCTGGGTACAGGGCGTACAAAAGACCACCTCTGGTTCTGGATCCTGGGGCTGAAGGTGGGGTAGGTTCACGTTCCAAAAACAGCCGGGGGCAAGCGGTTCCGCCATTAGCGTCTGGATGACCTTGGTGGCTAACTGGCTAGCTAAACCCCAGTCGATGGGCTGACGATTGCGGATGTAGTGGGAGATGGCAATGCCAGGAACCCGCAGCAGGGCCGCCTCTCGTACAGCGGCTACGGTACCTGAAACGTACAAATCCGCCCCCATGTTGCCCCCGGCATTGATACCCGACAGCACCCAAGTCGCCTCAGGACACAGGTGCCCCAGGGCCACACGGGTACAGTCGGCGGGGGTACCGCCAATGGCAAAGGCACAGTCGTCGCGAGGCTGGATGGAAATCGGGCCACCCCGGTTCATTTGGTGGCTACAGCCCGATAGGTGCTGGTCGGGCGCAACCACCCAGGTGGGCCGATCGGCCATGGCATCGCGCAGGGCTTGAATACCGGGAGCGTCAATGCCGTCGTCGTTGGTGAGAATGAAGGTCATCGTATCATTCCCCCCTTTTTAAGGGGGGCTAGGGGGATCAGCCCTCAACAAGGTTACGGTGAGGACTGATGGGTATTGAGTCACCCAAAACAGAGGGGAGGGGAGTCGGAAAGACTTTAACGCATCCTAGGCCAGCCAGCGAGCCACATCCTTGGCGTGGTAGGTGAGGATCAGATCGGCCCCGGAGCGCTTGAAGCTGGTCATGGTTTCCATCACGATCTTTTGCTCGTCTACCCAGCCATTTAGGGCGGCAGCTTTCACCATGGAATATTCGCCAGAGACGTTGTAGGCGGCGACGGGCAGGTTGGTGGCTTCCTTCACCCGCCAGATGATGTCCATGTAGGCTAGGGCGGGCTTCACCATCAGCATATCGGCCCCTTCGGCGATGTCGAGCTCAATTTCCTTCAGGGCTTCGGTGCCGTTGGCGGGATCCATTTGGTAGGTGCGGCGGTCGCCAAACTGGGGGGCACTTTCCGCTGCATCTCGGAAGGGGCCATAGTAGGCAGAGGCATACTTGGCAGCGTAGGAGAGGATAGGCGTATCCCCAAAGCCTGCCTCATCCAGCCCGCTACGAATGGCCCGCACAAAGCCATCCATCATGCCGGAGGGGGCAATGATATCCGCCCCTGCCTTAGCCTGGGACACCGCTGTTTTCTTCAGCAGCTCCAGGGTGGGATCGTTGAGCACCCGCCCGCTGAGGTCGCCCACTTCCAGATAGCCGCAGTGGCCGTGGGAGGTGTATTCGCACAGACAGGTATCCACAATCACCAGCAGATCAGGGACGGCTTCTTTAACGGCGGTAGTCGCCTTTTGCACAATGCCGCAATCGTGCCAAGCCCCGGTGGCATCCGTGTCTTTATCGGTGGGAATACCAAACAAAATAATGGCGGGAATGCCGAGATCGTAGACCTCCTTGGCCTCCTCCACAATTTTGTCGATGGAAAGCTGATAGACCCCTGGCATGGAAGACACTTCCTTAGCCACCCCGTCCCCCGGCACCGCAAACAGCGGATAGATCAAATCCGCCTGGGTGACGATATTCTCTTGCACCATGCGGCGAAGTTGGGGATGTTGGCGCAGACGACGGGGACGATGGGTGGGGAACATGGGTGTGAGATGCCTGATCCGGCAGCGACAGAAACGTAAAGATATCTAAAACTAAACCGTTATTCTGGAACGAATACAAGCCATTGGTTACGTTCTGTAACCTGTGCGTTCCATCACCACACCGTGAAACCCAAAGCCTCGGTAGATCAACACTAGCTTGACCGAGAATGCCCTTGCCGCCGAGCTTTCGAGCGTTCTTCCTCGCCCATCAAAAAGACCAGATAAAACTTCCGCCGCAGGATTGGGATAGACCAGCGCACATCGATGGGGTGACGATTGCGAGTGTTGACCACTAAAGCCGTTTGTAGGGCCAGCCGTTGTTCCTCGCTGAAGGAGGTTGCCATCTCTTGGGGCATGGCACTCAGCAACCGCCCTAAGGCCCATTTCGCTCCCTCGCTGGCTGGATTGGGGGAAACAGGCTGTCCTTGGGGTGTGGAATCTTGGGGCGTGGAATTCGGATTCATCGGTTTTCTCCACCAAACGATTATCAGCCTGTCCAGGCTATCCCTGGACTACACCGTAGATGCCCCAAGAGGCGGCACTATGGAAACGTCATCCCATTGTCAGCCACCCTCCAGTCGTGGGAGCAACAGAACCAACCATCCCTAGGCCACACCCTGAAGGTGCCCTGGACTGCCCCTCTAGATTATGAATCCCAAAAAACAAGAAAATTTCCCAGGAAAAAAGATCGCCTTGCCGCCAAGGCTATGCTACTATTGGTAACCGTGCTTGAGATTTAATTCTCACAGCGCAAAGTAAACGGGTCGCTAGCTCAGCGGTAGAGCACTCGGCTTTTAACCGATTGGTCCTGGGTTCGAATCCCAGGCGACCCATTTTTTCCCCAGCTACCACGCCCCAAAATGGGTAGAGGTTTGAGTTGGGGAAACCATTTTTTTCTAGGATCCAGGCTGCCTGCGAGAAGCGATCTGTGTCCTCAGCCTCCTTCCCAGCAGGGCAAAGGCCAGGATGTTTGATGACTGGAGCTGACCTCATAGATATCACTTAGGACACGCTGGGACACGCCTCGGCTGGTGTCAAACGTCCCCTAAGGCAGAAAACCAGGACAGTCACGATGACCATGTCCCGCGTCTAGATCCTCCTGAGAGGATTCCGCCGTGGATTCCCCTAGGCCCCAATCGCCAGGGATGGGGAAGACTCGATCCAGTGATCTAGAAAGGCTCTAGCGGCGGGGGAAAAGGCTTTATCCTGGCGGTAGGCCAACTGCCATTGCCCCTGGAGGGTGAGTTCTGGTACGGACAATACCGTGAGATCGGTGTCGAGATCGGTGAGGGTGAAGGCAGGCAGCAGCGCAATGCCCAGGTTCGCCTTCACGCTGGCTTTGATGGATTCGTTGCAGCTCAGTTCAAAGTTGCTGCGGAGGGCAAGCCCATGGGTGGCAAAGACGGCCTCTAGGCGCTGGCGGGTGCTAGATTCGGGTTCGCGCAGGATCCAGTTGGCCTTGGACAGGTCGGCTAGGGTGAGGGTTTTGCGCTGGGATAGGGAATGACGGCTGGAGGCGACGACCTGGAGCGGCGATTGGGCGTAGGGCAGGGTGGCCAGGTTCACCGAACTGGGGGGCAAGCTAAAGAGGTAGAAATCGTCTTCGTTTTGGCGTAGCCGATCCTGAAGTTCCGCATCACTGCCCACATGCAGGGAGACCTCTAGACCAGGGTATTGCTCTAGAAAGGGTTTGAACTGCTCCACCAAAAGGCACTTACCGCTTTC
>CAZWNR010000422.1:0-4179 GCA_964635665.1 uncultured bacterium
TGCCGATGGATTTCCTCAACGCCAGCCTAGAAACCCCCTGGGGCTTTTTCCGCAACACCGACGACCGCTACGGCGTCAAAGTGGTGGCCGAAGAAGTGGGCTTTTTGGACTGGGAAATTGAGCCAGACTTCTACGCCCGACTCGACACCTTCCCCCAACTCAAGGCCCTGGGTTTCGATAATCTCACTGTCCTCAAAGCCTTTGCCAAAGCCCTGCAAACCGCCATGGTAGAAACCGACTACGACCTAGAGGCCGTCGCCCAAATCTGCCAAGGCTGCCTGGGCCAATGGGCCGACGGCCAAACCTGTGCTATTCCGGCCCTAGAAAGCATCAACCAGCCAGGATTGCCGGAATTTCTGGCGAACCTTGATGTGCCGCGCCTTAATCAGTTTGCCATGGCCTTTATGGAGGACGGCCACGATAGCTGCAACATGGTGCATTCCGCCGACCAAGTTGATCCAGAGCGAGCGGCCTTCTTCCTCGCCCTGCGCCAGTTTCGGCAAGAGCGTCCCTGGCTGCGGCAAAACCTCAGCGGTAGCGACCGCTTCAACCGCATTAGCGAACCTACCCACACCCTGTTCCACGGCCACCGCACCCAACCCATAGGCGAGGATGGGGTGGTAATGATTACCCACATGGGCGGCGACCCCGTCACCGTCACCCTGGGCGATTGGCTCCAGCTCGACCTCAACGAGTGGCAGGTGGCCCGCGCGACCCCCGGCCTCGCCCCCGACTCTCTCCAGCAATTTGAGATCCAAGATGGCGAAGGCCTCCTTCTCATCCCCCGCCTGCTTGAGGGCTAATAGCGAATGCGGGGGTCGATGTAGGCGTTTAGAATGTCGATGGCGATGCTGATCACCGCCACAATCATGCCGAAGAACACCATCAGCCCCTGCACCACCGGATAATCTCGCTGGGAGATGGCTTCATACAGGCGATTGGCCAAACCGGGCCAGGAGAAGGTGACCTCCGTAAGCACTGCCCCACCTAGCATCGAAGCAAAGGTCAGCCCCAGGATGGTAATTACCGGAATTAGGGCATTTTTGAGGGCATGAACCAGGACAATCCGCCGTTCTGGGATCCCCCTGGCACGGGCCGCTTCCACATAGTCTGCCGTGAGGGTTTGCTTGAGGTTGACCCGCACCATGCGCTCAAACACGCCGCTGATTAGCACCCCCAGGGTGAGGCTGGGCAGGGCTAGGTAGTAAACCGTGGTGGCAAAAGCTCCAAGGTCAAAGGTGAGCAAGCTATCCAGCAAATACAGCCCCGTGGGGCCAGCGGGCGGCGTACCCTGGAGGGGATAGCGGGTGCCAATGGGAAACCAGCGCAACTGCACCGCAAAAATGAGCTGCAAAATCATGCCAAACCAGTACATCGGAATGGCGTAGGTGATGATGCCAAACAGCCGCCCCCCGGCATCAAGGGCCGAGTTGGGCCGAGAGGCGGAAATTACCCCCACCGTTACCCCCACCACCGTGGCCACGATCATGCCGCACAGCGCCAATTCCACCGTGGCCGGAAAGTGGGCGCGAATGATGGCCCACACCGTTTGCCCCTGGGTGGCAATGGAGGTACCCAGATCAAACCGCAGCAGTTGGCCCAGGTAGTCTAGGTACTGCGCCCACAGGGGTTGATCTAGGCCTAGCTGTGCCCGTAGCTGATCCTTCGCCGCCGCCGGAGCCCGCGCCCCCAGCAAGGCATCCACCGGATCGCCGGGGGTGGCCCGCAGCAGCAAAAACACCACCGTGGTGATCGTCCAGATCATCAACGGGGCCAGCATCAGCCGGGTGAGGACGTAGTAGCGCAGGGCGGCGGAGCGGGACATGGAGGTGGTTATGGGTTACTGGTTATTGGCCCTTAGGCAATCACGCCGCTGGTGATTAGGCTTTCCAGCTTGGCGGCGAGGTCTTCCTTGGCGGCAACCCCTTCAATGGTGGCGACGCGCTCGCCCTTGTTAAAGAAGATCAGGGTGGGGATGGCCATTACATGGTACTGAAGGGCCAGGGCGTCTTCGTCATCGACGTTGAGCTTGGCGACCTTGGCACGGCCCGCAAAGGTTTCTGCCAGTTCTTCCACAATTGGGTTCATGATGCGGCAGGGGCCACACCAGGCTGCCCAAAAATCAACCAGAACCGGAACATCGCTCTGAAGTACTTCGGTGTCGAAGTTGTCTGCTGTGATAGTGAGGTACTGGGCATCGTCTGCCATGGGGAAATCTCTCCTTGTGGATGCTGGGGGGAAGGTTCCTTGGGTCGTCTTCTACAGTACTGCATTCTTGGCCCACCAAAGATTCGGAGCCAGGGCCGCCAATTTAAACCCGCAAAGCCGGATCCGGACGGCGCTGCCCCAGGCTGAGAAGCTGCCGTTCTAGGGCATCTTCCAGGCCAGTGACCAGCAGAATGCCGCTGTCGCTGGTGGGGCTATCGGCGATCCAGGTGCCGGGTAGGGTAATTTCCAGCCAATCGGCATCGCACACCGTCACCGCTAACCCCTGGCGGCGGGCCGCTTGCGCTAGGGACTCTACCCCTGGCCCATGGGCGGGAAAGGGGAGCGATCCATGGCTGGCCTGAATCCAGAGCGATTGCCCAGAACGCAGTGCGACCAAGCTCCGCTGGGCCACCACCGCCTCCACGGACTGGGCGACGCCTTCAATAAACGGTTCAACATCGGAATAGGTAATTTTCAACATGATCGGTCATGCCTAGGGCAAAAGTAAGGGCAAAGGTGGCGCAGATCGGGCTAAGGTCGAAGGGGCCGAGAACCCACTCGCTGCGCCAAAAAGGTTGAGCTAAGGAATTGAGCAGACAGTCATTGAGCAAACTTGGGCAAGATTGGGCGATTCAAGATCGACCCCAGATCGATCCACGCAGCCATGGATTCACTCATGGATTCACGCAGCCATGGATCCTTGGGGACATCGATCCACGCAGGCATCGATCCACGGAGACCCTGCAAAAGCGCGGCGTCCAAAGGTTAGGTGACAGGGATATTCGGCTCAAGGGGCGCGGAACCGACGGGGGCAAACTCCCCAGAGTTGCCGTTCCCGCTGGTGGGTCTCGCAATCCTTTCGTTGACCTAGCGGTGCCCTGCCATCGAAGACCAGAACACCCCGCCGGACGTCAACCTAGGCATAAACTGGCATAGTGCCCAAGCAGGTCATGGCGATCCAGCCGCACCCGTTGAATGCTCAGGGGGATTGGGGTTGCGTCGATCTGAGATCGACGCCCTAGGGGCTGAACCCTTAGGGATCGAAGTCCTAGGGACTGAACGCCCAGGGATTGAGCCTTTAGGGATCGAAGTCCTAGGGACTGAACGCCCAGGGATTGAAGTCCCAGGGATTGAACCGTTAGGGATCGCAGCCCTAGGGATGGCCCATCTAGCCAAACCTTGAGAAATGCTCCGCCAGAGATGTCCAGGCGTGCCCCTAGGCCAGCCCGTTCAATCACCATGGGGCTAATCGTAGGAATAATCGTGGAGCCTGTCATTCGGAGATCTGCCACCCTAGCCAACTGGCGCAGACCATCCCGAAGTAGGGCGATGGCGATTGTAGCGAAGCCAGTTAACCAGGTACCTTTCACAGCAGAACTCCTTCAGCCCAGGGCCGTTGAGGGAATGAATGCACTGCGCCAAACCAGATTGCACCTAGACAACCCTTGTCCAGTGGCTTCTGTTTGCACAGCGGATTTGCCGAATTATGTCAATACTACACGCGTAATACAAAAGTGTCTAGACTATGGATGTTCCCATTATTATGTTCTCGCTATGGAGGTGTGCTCCCCGATGCCAACCCTAACTCGCATTTCAACCTCTGATATGGAAGTAACCAGCATTCGCCTAGAGCGCTCGCTGAAGGAAAAGCTCAAGGCGATGGCAGGCGACCGGGGCTATCAGGCGTTGATTCGCGACATTCTTTGGCAATACGTCGAGCACACCCCCGCCGCCCAAGCGGCCTCGTTACAACCCGAAGACATCTACGCCAGCTTCGCCGCTGTATCCACCCACTCCCAAATCTGCGCCCTCACCGGAACCGCCATCCAACCCCAGGAATCTATTCACCTAGGACTAACGGCCCAGGGTACCCTCGTTCCCCTCAGCCTGCCCGCCGCTACCAGCCTAGGCAAACCACCCCGGCGGGCGGGGCCGGGCGCTCACGAAGGCGGCCGAGGCCTACAAGACGGC
>CAZWNR010000423.1:0-4172 GCA_964635665.1 uncultured bacterium
AGGGAGAGGTAGGTAATGGTGGCCACAATCAGGGTGACGCTGAGACCTTCGCTGGAGCGCTGGAGCGCGGGCACATTGTCAAACACGGGCCGTAGCCGCTGGGCCAGGGTAGCGCCCCCCACCGCACCGCTGAGGATGCCGATCAGGGTGATACCGATTTGCACCGTCGCCAGAAAATTGTTGGGGGCATTGGCCAGCCGCAGAGCCACCTGGGCGCGATGGTTGCCCTGTTCGGCCATCTGCTCTAGGCGAACCTTACGGGCCGACACCACCGCAATTTCTGACCCAGAAAAGACGCCATTAGCGACGATGAGCACCAGAATCAGCAGAATTTCAACGGAGAGGGAGGCCATGGCCGCGCTAAAAAGGGTAAATCAGGGAAAAGGACGCACAGACCTGTACTGTGGTCGTCTGACCATTAGCCTAGACGATCCCTTGGGGCTTGGATAGCATTCGATCTGTGCGGCCCCAAGGTCCTCGGCCCATCGTGACGGGCGACCAGGGGTAGGGTAATCGTAAACTGGCTGCCTTGGCCAGGGTAGCTCTGAACGGCAATCTGGCCCCGGTGGTTTTGGGCAATGGCCTGGGCAATGGCTAATCCCAGCCCGGTGCCGCCCGTTTTGCGGGAACGATCCCCATCCACCCGGTAAAACCGCTCAAAGATGCGGCGTTGTTCCGCTAGGGGAATACCCACTCCGGCATCTTTGACGATGATGGTAGCGGTGCGGTCATGGTTGCCTAGGCTAACCAGTACCGACCCTCCTGGTGGGGTGTATTGAATGGCGTTGGCGATCAGGTTAGACACCAGCCGATAGATCTGCGATTCGTGCCCCAAAACATCAATGTCTGCACTAAGGATCTGGTGGCTGAGGTGAATGTCAGCGGCGGTAGCCAGCTCAGAAAATTCCTCCGTTAAATCGGCAATCACATCGTTCAAACGGCACCTCTGTAGCGGCTGGGACGATTTCTTTTGCTCCAAGCTCGCCAAAAACAGAAGATCGGCAATTAAATGACTCAGGCGACGCCCCTGCCGTTCCACCGTATACAGCATGGCAGGAATGTCCTGCGACTGATCGGGGGGCAATCGCAAAATGGCTTCCACGGTGGCCAACAGACTAGCCAGGGGCGACCGCAGTTCGTGGGCGGCATCGGCGGTAAACTGCTGCTGTTGCTGATAGGCCTCGTATAAAGGCCGCATTGCCAACCCCGCCAGCCCCCAGCTAGACACCGCAACCACCCCCAAGGCTAGGGGCAACCCCACCGCTAAAATCCACCGTAGCCGCTGGACTTCAGCATCGAAGGGGGCCAGGGTACGGCCAATTTGCAGATAGCCCCAGGAACCATGGCTGTGCATTGCGCTGGAGTTGGGATGGCTGTGGGCGGCGTGCAGAATGGTGGTGAACTGCCGATAGCGGGGGCCAGCTTCGGCCTGAAGGGTTTGCCAGGGAACCGGGTTGAGGGTTGAAGACAGGGCGAGGGGCTGGTTGGGCGAATAGGCCAGCAGGATGCCCTGGTGGTCGTACAGACGAATGTAGTAGCTGCGACGGTCGCTAATACCGAGGGTGTGGCGCTGAATTAGGGTGGCGGTGGGGCTGCACCCCTGTCCGGCAATGCACAGGTCAGGGAAAATCTGCTGCAACAACTCCGTAGGATTTTCGGCAGGCAGCAACATCGGTTCCAGGCTGTCGTGGAGGGTGCCTGCAATCGACTCAACTTCGCGATCTAGGGCCACCCAGTTGGCTTGCAGCAACGTCCGATAAATGCCAAACCCCGATAATCCCAAAATCACCGCCATCACCCCGGCATACCACAGGGCCAAACGGGCACGGCTGCGACGAAACAACGATTGGCTATCCATGACCGACCTTAAGATTCCAGGGTTCTACCGTAGAGCGAGACCCAGATCCTCAGATCCCAGGGTTCTACTGTGGCATATGCCCCAGATCCTAGCCGATGGGCCAAGAACCCTGGGATCTACCCATTCTGAGATTTCCTATGTTGACGAATTAAACCGATAGCCCTGGCCCGGAATGGTCTCAATCGGGCAATCGCAGCCGTAGTTAGCTAGTTTGCGCCGCAATAGGCGAATTTGGGCCGCCACTACATTACTGACGGGTTCTTCATCCATATCCCACAGTTGGGTACGGATTTTGCTACCGGGGATGATTCGGTCGCCGTTCTGCATCAGGTAGGCCAACACCTGAAACTCCTTCAGCGTCAGGGGAATTGGCTGACTCGGTTGCCCGTTCTGCGCCACCTGAAGCGTGGAATTGGCATCATCCAAGGTGAATCGCCCCACCGCCAAGGTTTGGGGCTGAAGCTGGGGCGACCGTCGCTGCAATGCCCGCAGCCGCGCCAACAATTCCGCCATCACAAAGGGTTTCACCAAATAATCATCCGCCCCCGCATCCAGCCCCGCCACCCGATTTTCCGGCTGCCCCAAGGCCGTCAGCATCAACACAGGCAGAGAGTTTTGCCGCGCCCGCAACCGTTGGCACAGTTCCAATCCCGATAGCTTTGGCAGCAGCCAGTCAAAAATCGCCACCGTGTAGTCGGCCCATTGCTGCTCTAGGCAATACCAGGCTTGATCGCCATCCGTCACCCAATCCACCACATACTTCTCGCCAATCAGGACTTGCTTGATCGCCTGTCCTAAGTCTTCCTCGTCTTCAACTAGCAACACTCGCATTGTGCCCGCCCCTCACCACGAGGTTGATTCTACAGAAAGAGCCGCCGTTTCATCTGGATTTCATCGACTCTGTAGCGTCTGGAAGCAGCCTACTTCAACAGGTCAATCAAGGCTTCTTTTGAGAGGTCAGCATCTCGCAAGATTTTTAGCAATAAGCCTTTGCCGATATCCTTGCCAGCATGGACAGGAATTGTCACAACCCTGCCGTCCTCATGTTTCATCCGCACATGGCTTCCCTTTTGACGGATGATAGAAAATTCTATTTTTTCTAAGGCAGCAATGAGTGCTTGCGCCGTTACATTAGGAAGTTTTGGCATTAGACAATCAGCCTTTGGACACCGACAAACTCAGTTGTAGGTTCTACTTCTTCTAGTTCTTCCAAGCACATCTCAATGACTTCTCGGATGTTAACCATTAATTCGTCAATGGTTTCGCCCTGGCTATAGCAAGCCTTGAGTTGAGGTACTTCCCCAACATAGAGACCGTCTTCATCCCGTTCAATCACCACATAAAACTCTTTAGTTGGCATAGACGTATCCTTAGAAAAACGGTTAGAATTTCATCCAGAAATAGAATGCACTTCCCATTCAAAAGTCATGAATAAACCCATCACATTTCAGGTTGACGCAGAAGTAGCTGATGCGTTTAATCAAGCGTCCTTCAGTCAGCAGCAAGCCATTCAGTCTGTCGTTAATCTATGGCTTAAACAGATGGTGCATCCAGAAAGCTTAGCTACGATTACACAAGAGATTCTTCAGGAAGTGGCTGAAAAAGGCCTGACACTAGACATTTTACAAGAACTGCTGAACAGCAATCTTGAAAAGACTAAAGATGTCTGACCTACATTTAACCCTTACTAAAGACAAAAACTGCTGGATAGCGTTTCCCACGCCAATGGATTATGGTTAAGAGCCTAACCTACTCCTCAAGGATTACTCAAGAAGATACTCTAGGAAGGGAAACGCTATGCTACCGCCTTGACAATCAGCCTAACAATAAGGACTTGATCCAGCGAAAAACGATGTCGATCAAGTCCAAGAAATCCCAAAACAGAATTTCAATCTTGCTGTAGCTTTGACTATCCAGCATATTTTCCTTGCGTTCACCAAGTCGCCATCGAAGTGCCTCGACTTCATCCTTGCCCATAATCTGGCAAAGAGGATACGATACCTTTCGGATTAGAAATGAGGAATCCAGCGCTTGATCAAAGATTTCCTTTTCCTCCTCAGCTAAAAGACTAGGGTTGCCAGCTTCGGAGTCGGGAAATAAACCCGTCAGCGAAATCGACAATTTCACTTCCGGCACGAGTAAGGTGGTAGTACTGTCGATTGCCTCCACCTGCTGGAGCGCTTCCTTCGATAGAGGTGACATATCCTCGTTTGCGTAGCCGTTTAAGCAAGGAGTAGAGGGTTCCGACAGAGATAGAGACATTTCCTCCGCTGCTTTCTTCGATGGCACGTTTGATGTCAAGTCCGTAGACACC
>CAZWNR010000424.1:0-4162 GCA_964635665.1 uncultured bacterium
CTGGGGGCGGTGCGTGGCCTCAAGCCCTACGGTGCCTTCATCGACATCGGCGGCGTCAGCGGTCTGCTACACATCTCCGAAATCTCTCACGACCACATCGATACGCCCCACAGCGTGCTGAACGTGAACGACGAGATCAAGGTCATGATCATCGACCTGGATGCCGAGCGCGGTCGGATTTCCCTCTCCACCAAGCAGCTTGAGCCGGAACCGGGCGACATGGTGAAGAACCCCGACCTGGTGTTTGACAAGGCCGAGGAAATGGCGGCGAAGTACCGTGAGAACCTGCGCAAGCAAGCCGCCGAGAAAGAGGCTGCTCTCATGGGTGAAGAGGTCTACGAAGAAGATGAAATGGCCGTTGCCGTTGACTAGATAGCCCATTGAGTCAAGTCTACTGCGGTTCTCAGAGTTTGCTAGGGATTGAAGCCATCATTTTTGACAAGGATGGCACCCTGGCAGACTCTGCTCCTTTTTTAAAGCGCTTGGCCCAAGTCCGCAGCCAGCGTTGTGCGGCGCTGATCGGCGCTGGTAGCCCGCTATCGGCCAGTGAGATGGTGGCGCACCTACTCGCCATTTTGGGGGTGGGAGAAAACGGCATTGACCCCGATGGATTGATGGCCGCCGGGACGCGCCAATCTAACATTGACGCCCTAGTTGAGGCATTGTTAGGAATTGGAGTCGCCCCTGGGTCAGAGATCCGGTCCCTCGTAGCCGAACAGTTTGCCCGAGCGGATTGTGACCTTAGCCCTAAGACGCGCTATACGCCCCCCTTTCCTGGCACCCAGGCGATGCTTCAGCGCCTCAGCCAAAGCGAGATCAAACTCGGGGTTTTATCCTCCGATAGTCCGGCCAATATCGAGGAATTTTTGCGCCATTATGCCCTGTTTCCCTGGATCAATGACTGGCAGGGCACCGAGCCAGACGATGTCCCTAAACCTGCCCCAGACTTGCTGTATCGCCTCTGCGAGCGGCTGGCGGTAGACCCTCGTCAAGTGGTGATTGTGGGCGATAGCTGGGTGGATCAAGCCCTAGTTCATCGGGCTGAAGCAGCAGGATTTGTGTCTGTTTCCGAAGCTTGGGGCCGCCCCCCCGTTGCCGGAGCTCGTCTGATTCTTCGCCATTGGGAGGATTTAAAAATTGGCTCCTAGCGGCACATGGCCTCCTGAAACGGGAACTAAATGCGGTAGTCTTTGATAGGTAAATCTTCCACTGCCTTGTGGTTTATATAGGCTGGATCAAAGGTTTGCCATTGATTTATCGGGGATTTGTCGAGGCTGACTGACATTATCCCTAGGGTAAATAATCTGAATTTTGTGAAAAGAAGAGGGCCGGTCATTGTCTAAGCGTTACCTGTTTACCTCCGAGTCTGTTACCGAAGGACACCCGGATAAAATTTGCGATCAAATTTCCGACACGATTTTGGATGCCATGCTGGCCCAGGATCCCCTCAGCCGGGTGGCGGCGGAGGTGGTGGTGAACACAGGCCTCGTGCTAGTGACGGGGGAAATTTCCTCCCAGGCCACCGTCAACTACGCCAGCATCATCCGCCGCAAAATTGAGGAAATCGGCTACACCGATCCCACCAACAACGGCTTCTCCGCCGATAGCTGTGCGGTGATGATCACCCTAGATGAGCAATCCCGCGACATTGCCCAGGGCGTTGACCAAGCCCACGAAACCCGGGCTGCCTCTAGCGAAGAAATTTTTGACGCCACCGGGGCGGGCGACCAAGGCATTATGTTTGGCTTTGCCTGCAACGAAACCCCCGAGTTTATGCCCCTGCCCATTAGCTTGGCCCACCGCATTGCTCGACAACTGGCGGCGGTGCGTAAAACGGGGCAACTGCCCTACCTGCGCCCCGACGGCAAAACCCAGGTGACGGTGGCCTACGAAGACGGCAAGCCCGTCGGTATCGATACCATCCTGGTTTCCACCCAGCACACCGCTGCCATTGGCGACATCACCGACGAAGCTGGCGTGCAGGCGAAAATCAAGGCCGACCTGTGGGAACAGGTGGTGCTGCCCGTCTTTGGTGACCTGACCATTAAGCCCGACGCCGATACTCGCTTCTTGGTGAACCCCACGGGCAAGTTCGTCATCGGTGGTCCCCAGGGCGATGCCGGACTGACCGGACGCAAGATTATTGTGGATACCTACGGCGGCTATTCGCGCCACGGTGGTGGTGCCTTCTCTGGCAAGGATCCCACCAAGGTAGACCGCAGCGCCGCCTATGCCTGCCGCCATATGGCCAAAAATATTGTGGCCGCTGGCCTCGCAGAAAAGTGCGAAGTGCAGCTCAGCTACGCCATTGGGGTGGCCCGTCCGGTGAGTATCTTTATTGATACCTTTGGCACCGGCAAGATCAGTGACGACCAAATTTTGGCTCTGGCTAAGGACCACTTCGAGCTACGTCCCGCTGGGATTATCGCCACCTTTAACCTGCAAACCCTGCCCCAGGAACGGGGGGGCCGCTTCTACCAGGATGTGGCGGCCTACGGACACTTTGGCCGCACCGACCTGAAACTGCCCTGGGAAGCCACTGATAAGGCGGAGATCCTGGCCAAAGCCGCCGCAGCGGCCCTTGCTGTGGCCTAGCTTCCGTCTCAACGGCAGGTCGCCGGAATGGGGGCCGTGTAAAGCTTGACTCGCCGATCACTGCCCCCACTCACCGCCAGCAGGCGATTGTCTCGAATCACCACATCCACGGTGTCAATGGCCTGCCGAGATTTTCCCAGGCGACGCTCGTTAACCACCACGCCATCGGCCTGAATTTCCCACAGTTTGACCTGGCCATCGGCCCCACCGCTGACTAGGGCGCAGCCGCTTTCGGTGAAGGCCAAGGTTCGTACGGATTCTTCCCCGTGGCCATCGCCCCAGGTGTAGAGAGGGCGACAGCTGCCGGAGGGCAGGCAGGCTTGCAAATCCCACAGGCTGATGCGGCCCTGGTTGTCGGCAATGGCGAGGCGGTTGGGTCTTTGGGCAGCGGTGGCGAGGCTGGTGATGTAGTCTTGATCGCTGCCGCCCGATAGGTAAGGAAAGGGGACGACCGCGTCTTGAAGCAAGTCCCAAACGACCAGGCGATTGAAGCGACCGCCCACCAAAACCTGGTTATTGGGAATGAGGGCGAGGGTCTGTACCGCAAAGCCGACATCTTCGGCCTGCACCGGACGCAGGTTTCCCCTCGGTAGACCCGATAGATCCCAACGGCGCAGGGCACCGCTGCCGTAACCCGTGAATAGGGTTTGGGCGTCGGGGGTAAATTGCAGATCAAAAATTCGATCCCCTAGATCATGGTCGAGCACGAGGGGCGCTTCCGGCACTCGTAGGTTGATGATTTCCGTCGATCCGTTCTCGTAGCCCACTGCGATGGCATCGTTGCCCACGGGCCGATAGCGAGCCACCCGCACCGCCTTATCGGCCTGCACTGGGCGCTGCCATCGTCGCAGTTGGTTCCCCGATACCCGCCATCGCCGTACCGTCTGATCCTCCGAGGCACTCAAGACTTCCGAGGCCCGGCCATCGAAGCGCACCATATTGACTGGCCCCCGATGGCTAGGGGGCAGGAGTCGCAGCAGTAGCAACAGACCTAGTAGACCACCCATCGCCGCCAGTTGCAGACCCCAGGGCAGTCGAGGTCTAGCTCTCACTGTTACCGTCTGGTGTTCGGGTTCGAGGGGAATTTGGGTATCGGGCCTCAGCACCGACAGGCGAAACAAATGGGTGCGCGTCCAACCTAACCAAGGGCGATTCACGGCGATGGGCAGGGTAATCGGCAGCACTGCGCCAATGGGCAAGTTCAGGGGCTCCTGGGGGAGGGTAATGCGGTCTCCGGGGGCCAAGGGGCCAATCTGGGCGTCGCCGCCATCGACGCCGCCATCAAACCAACCCAGCCTCACCCGCTCTACCACAGGGGTAATCGCCTGGGCTAGGTTGCTTTGGTTGTGAAAGGTAAGGCCAAGGGCGGCGGCCGACGGTGAAGGGCTGGCCAGAGCCGTTTGGTGGTTAGGGGCTGAGGTCGTCGGTGTTTGTCCTGGGGGGGCAAAGGCCCCCATCATCGGTAAATTGAGCCAGGGGGTAGAGGCCGTTTTTGGGGGGTGAACTTGGGGTTTCCGGGATGATCGAGGGGCTTTTATGGGGGGATAGATGACCGTAGGGGGAGTCA
>CAZWNR010000425.1:0-4158 GCA_964635665.1 uncultured bacterium
GTGCTAGGGGCAGCAGCTTCGGTGGTGGTTTCTGCAGTGTCGGGGGTTTCTGGGGTGGCTACATCCGACGAGCCTGCGCAGGCCGTCACTGTGAGCGAAGCCGCCAGCACAAGAGAACCCAACAAAGGGCGTAATGAGATCATCGTTAAAAGGGCTCCGTTACCAAACGTTAACTAAAAACCTGGTTTAGATTTAAATCCGGTTCTAGATATAGAGGCTGTATGCAGACAAATGAGTAGCCTGGGATACGGATTACCCTGCGGTTCTAGGGCCCTAAACTCGGCGGCAGATGGGCCATAGGGTGCCGTTGGTGCCTAACCTGGGTGACAAAAATTCTGTGGGGGCACGGTTGTTGTCCCCCCACAGAATTTCAAGAATATGGGGGTCAGGAGACCTGGCCCTGTGACGTATCTAGGTTGCAGCCAGTTTTGTCAGTCCACCCGTTTCAGCCCCCAGGGCCGAAAACAAGCTGGCTAGGGCTGAGTGGGCATGTTGCCGGGGCGAACATTTAGGGTTTGTTCCTGACCATCACGGCGCAGGGTGAGGGAGAGGTTCTGACCCACGGTGGATTGTTCCACCACCCGCTGCACCTCGGCCCCGTCCTTCACGGGTTGGCCTTCAATGGCGGTAATCACATCCCCAGCCCGCAGTCCGGACTGGGCCGCTGGGGAGTTGGGCATCACCCGCGCAATCAATACGCCCTCCTCCTCCTCGACGGTAAAGGGACTGTTGGGGTCGCTGTTGATGTTCTCCTTCATTTCGGGAGAGAGGGTGACCATTTGGATGCCCAGGTAGGCGTGCTCCACCCGTCCGGTTTCAATCAACTGGCTGCTGATGCGCTGCACGGTGTTGATGGGGATAGCAAAGCCCAAGCCCTGGGCACCCTGGATGATGGCGGTGTTGACGCCAATCACCTCGCCATTGAGGTTGAGCAGGGGGCCACCGGAGTTGCCGGGGTTGATGGCGGCGTCGGTTTGGATGAAGTCTACCCGCTTGTCGGGGACGCCCACTTCGCGGCTGGTGCGGCCCGTAGCGCTGATGATGCCTGCGGTGACGGTGCTATCGAGGCCGAGGGGGTTGCCAATGGCGATGGCCCATTCCCCCGGTTGGATCTGGTCGGAATCGCTGATTTTAACTGTCGGCAAATCCTGGGCGTCGATTTTAATCACGGCAATATCGGTGACAGAATCAGCCCCCACCACTTCGCCCGTGAAGGTGCGGCCATCCTTAAGGGTCACCTGCACCCGGTCGGCCCCTTCCACCACGTGGGCATTGGTGACAATTTGGCCGTCTGCGGTGGTGATAAAGCCCGACCCCACCCCCTGCTGAATTTGCTCGGAGGGGGGCATGGCATTGCCAAAGAACTGGCGGAAGGCAGGATCTTGGAACTGGGGCGGCATCCCCGTCTGCACCGTACGAGAGGCATCAATCCGCACCACCGACGGCCCCACTTCCTTTACTATGTCGGCAATTAGGTTGGGGTTAGAAATGGAAGGAGCAGGGGTGCCGCTGCGCTGGGCCAGTTGGGGCGCATCGGACTCGGCTTGGCTAGGGAAAGCCACAGCGGGCCGCTGAACCAGAGACCCGATAGTCGCAATAGCTTCTGGGCCAACGGTGGCCACCCCGGCACCAAACAAGACCAGCGCCATGGATTTGGCAACGGTGCCCATGGGACGGTTGGATCGCTCTGATTCAGACTTAGTCATGGCAAGTACCTCAAGACGTTCTTAGGATGAATTGTCTTTACAGTAGGTTGATGATATTGCAGGCCCATAGCGGCGGCGTGGCGATACTGTGACAGTTTGCCGCCCCTGCCCCAAACAGGTAGGGGCCACCGCCCATCCAGGATCGGGGAACCGAAAATCCCCTTTTCGGCGGGTTGTGGGGGAAGGGACTGTATGAGGAGGATTGGGGGTGTGGGGATGTAGATTTTGTGGGGGACGGGTTGGATGTGGGGGAGTGAGGTTGAGTGGTGGGCAGTGCCCACCCTCCGCGCTCAGGCGACGGTTACTTCATAGATAAGATCTACAAAATTTCTTACGACACATTCTGGCCCTGCTCCACAAGAAGAGCTTGGACTCGAACTCGATCCCCAACTTGAAAAGCTAAAACTAGGACTTATACCCAAGCGAGAACCAGAGATTTCGTCACTAATCTCAACACCAAACTCTTCTTCAATCGCCATGTTCAATTCAACTAAGTCTAGATCGTCGGCACCTAGATGATTGGGCAAATGACAATCAAGATTCACCTCATCCGCTTCAATTCCAAGATGCTCAGATATTATTCTTCGCACTATCAGAAATATCTTAGTCTTTTCTTCATTGCCTCCAAATTTTCCAGCATTTTGACTTATTTGTGATTCTTTGACTTCTGCACGTTGCTTATCTTCTTGAGATTCCTCTTGAGTGGAATGATTAATATATTTTTTGTTGGTCTCCAACTCTTTTTCTAGTGATTTTATTTGATCGTTAAGCAAGTCGCGAATTGTAGAGAAAGAAAGCTTATGCCCACTTTGAGTGTATATTCTTTGCGCTATATCATAAACAATCTCTTCACGTCTAAGCTTAATATTTTTCAGATCAATTTCGTTGTGAATGGATATCTCATCAATGATTCTTAACGCTGCTAGTTTAAGAACTTTGGATTCGTATTCATCATTCATTTGTCTCATTTACCAATATAGAAACAAGCGTAGGGTGGGCATTGCCCACCATCCCCCCTAGTTATTGACAAAGCGATTATCATCATTTCCCAAACACCGTCGAAACAATCACCGTCACCGTCGCCGCCGCAATGAGGCTAAAAGCAAGCTGCACCACCCACTGGGTCGCTTTCTGGTAGATGTCAAACTTTTGGTTAAAGGCATTGGTGTTTTGGTTGGATTGCTCTACATCCTGGCTAATCCGCTCCACATCCTGGCTGATATGCTCCACATCCTGGCGTAGCTCTCGAATTTCCGCTAGGATTTGCGCCGCTTGGCTAGGGTTGATGTTGGGGTTGTCGTCGGTCGCCTGGGCCATAAGCCTGATTAGGAGATTGGTTAATCAATCAGATTGCTGCTGAACAAAAGCCTGAAATTCTTCTAGAGTCGGCTCCAAATATTGTGGACGTTCTTTGGTATAGTCACCACTGCCAATGTCTAGTTGTTGTAGAAAACGTAACATTCCGACCACGCCTAGGGCATCGATCAAGGCTTGATAACCTGTTTTTCTAATATCGACTTGCTTCATGATTTTAGTTTTCCTGCTGTAATTGCTGCATCAACCAAGTAACTGGATTCTCAACCAGGATAAAAATGCTTTCAGAGTTTCGCTTTGCCGTTTTCAGTAAACGATCATCGGTAGTTAGAAAAACATCCACGGAGGCTGCATGGGCAGAGGCTAGATGGAGCGCATCATATAATTTTAAGCCCAATTTCATGAAATGTTGAGTTTGCGCCTCAATGCTATGTGTAGAGTTGATTTTAACGGTTGCCAGAGAGAGAATAGCTTGCAGTTGCTCTCTCTTATCTGGATTGGTATTCTTTAGAATTTCAAAGTGGATAGCGTCACTATTAACGAACGTCCATTCTCCATCTTCACATTTTTGCAAAATTGTGAGCATGGCTTCAGCTTCAAGCCGTATCCGTGCCTGTTGCAGATCATCCAATGGACGATTGAGGCAACAGACATCAGCGTAGATAAGAAGAGATCGATTCATCACCTTAATCTCCCCGAATAATTCGTATATCTTCGGCGGTTAGGCCATACAAGTCCACCACTTGCTGATCTATTTTCGCAGCAGCAGGGGGAATTGAAATTTGCGAAACATAAGCTGACTTAACCCGCACTAAGGGTTGTTTGAAGGCCAGAACCCCAATTCCTTAAAGAAACCGGGGTTCTGGTGAGATGGCCCTATTCCACCGTCACGCTCTTGGCCAGGTTGCGGGGTTGATCCACATCCAAACCACGACGGGCTGCGATGTGGTAGGCCAGCAGTTGCAGGGGGATCACCGCCACGATGGGGGAGAGCAGCTCATCCACCGGGGGCACGGGCAGCAGTTTGTCGAAGGTGTCGGCGGCATCGGTATCTCCGGTGGGCACCACGCCGATCAGTTGAGCATCGCGGGCCTTGGCCTCCTGGGCATTGGAGAGCACCTTCTCGAACACCGTTCCC
>CAZWNR010000426.1:0-4154 GCA_964635665.1 uncultured bacterium
ATCGCGCCCCCGGAGATGGCCCCTGACCGGGTCGATCCAGCGAGATCCCCGTCCGTTTCTCCAGCGGTTTCTGCAACGGTGGATTTGCCCACCTCGGACTGTGTGGCCTGGGGTAGAACGCCCAAGCCCAAGGCTAATGGAGAGACCAATGGCTGCACCGTCGCCGCCCGCCCTGACCCGCCCGCCACTGGGCTACCCCCATCCCTCCCCCTCCACGATGCCCCCATCGCCATCGAGCCACCGCCATCACAGCCCCTGGTTGCCGCTGTCCCTACGCCATCGGCGAACCCCTTACCACCCGTCCCGATAGCACCGATCCAACCCACCCTAGCGAGCCCACCGCCCTCCTTGGCCTGGGCAACGGGGCCAGATTCAGCCGCCAGGCCAGATTCAGCCATCAGGATGGAGGGGATACGTCTGCCGCGTGATCGTTCTCCTGGCCTAGGTACTCCGGCCATCAGCGATCCCTGGCCCACCAGCGGCAGTCGGCCCAGCAACGGTAGCCAAATGTATGCCCTGCGACGGGCCTCGTTGCAGGCGGGGCAAATGTATACCCGTGCCAATCCCCAGAGCTACCAAAATCAGTGGCAACGCACCACCGTCAGCCCTACCCACTCGGATTGGCAAGCCCTACTGCAACGGGAGGCCACGGTGATGGCCCAGTCCCAGGGCCGCAATCGTCTGACGGTGATCGTGGGAGATTCCCTCGCCCTGTGGATGCCCCCGGAAGCCCTGCCCCAGAATCGGTTTTGGCTGAACCAGAGCATTTCCGGCGAAACCACGAGCCACATGCTCCGTCGTCTGCATTATTTCGCGAACGCCCGCCCCGATACCATTCACGTCATGGCGGGCATCAACGACCTCAAACAGGGGGCCTCGGAGGACTCGGTGGTGCGGAATCTTCAGCAAATCGTGTGGCAATTGCGCCAACAGCATCCCCAGGCCCAGATTGTGGTGCATTCCATTCTGCCCACCCGATGGGCCAGCCTGCCCAGTGACCGGATTCAGCGGGTGAATGGTCGGTTGGCCCAACTGGCCCAACAGCCAGGGGTGAGCTTTGTGGATTTACAGACTTCCTTTGCCGACGACCAGGGCCAACTGCGACGCGAACTCACCACCGATGGCCTGCATCTCAGTCGCCAGGGCTATGCCGTGTGGCGAACGGCTTTGGTAAGCTATTGAAACCTTGCACCCTGGGCTAGGGAATTGCCCTTGACTTGGCCCATCGACGGTGTGGATACGGGAAATTGCCCCCGGATGGAGCTTGCCCATGGATATTGTTGCCATTGTCGTTAGCGCCCTGATGGCCCTTGTGGCCCCCGCCGGGGTAGTGCTCGATACCCTCACCGCCGATTCCCTGCGTCGCCAGGTGGCAGAGGTGGATAACCTCTATGTGCGCATTGATAACGTCCCCAACTACCAGGTCATTAACGGGCGCATTGATCAAGCCCGCGTAGCTGCACGGGGGGTCTATCCTCGCCAACTGCCTGACCTGCGCATCGCCGCCATCGATCTCGAAACCGACACGGTGGCAGTGGATGTGGGAGCCTTGCAGCGAGGGCAGCTCAAACTCAATGCCCCGGCCCAGGCGGCCCTGCGCTTGAGAATCCAGGCCAGCGACATCAATACCTTTTTGGCCTCGCCCCAGGTGCAAACCTGGCTGAATACCCTTCAGTTCAGCCTGCCAGGGGAAGCGGGGGATCGAGCCCAGCAACGCTACGGCCTAGCTAACCCCACCCTAGAATTTTTAGAAGGGGATCGTCTGCGGTTGGTGGTGGACTTGGAGGATCGGGTGCTGGACGAGACCATTCCTATTACCCTGGAGACTGGGGTGGCGGTCATTAGCGGCCATCGGTTTGAGCTAGTTCAGCCTCGCCTAGAGATTGAAGGGGAATTGGCCCCGCCGGAACTGGTCACCACCTTTGCCGACGGAGCCAGCCAGGAATTTTCCCTACGGCGGCTGGAGGAATGGGGGCTAACGTCGCGCATTTTGGCCTTCAATGTGCGGGACAACGAGTTGGATATTGCCCTCTTTGCCCGCCTCGAACCCGCCTCGCCATTTTTACAACGACAGACAGAGGCCCAAGCTGTCCCACCTGCGCCATAATTTGGGCGGATTTGATCTAGCCTGACAGTGTGATCTCATTTGGGAGGCCCCCATGGACTACAAAGATAAACTGCGTCGCATTCCCCTTGGAGTGGCAGCGGGGCTGGCAACCCTGGTACTGGCGTCTGGCGGCTCAGTGGCCTGGTTCACCTGGCGATCCCTGAATCCGGTGCCTCCCGTGGCCGAGTTTCCGCCCCTAGAGGTCGCCCCCAGCCAGCCCGATCAAACCCTACCGCCCCAAACGGATTCGGCCACCGATCCGACGGTGCCCCAGGTGTCCCAGGGCGACCCGACTACCCCCGTCCCCGCCGCCGAGCAAACCGGGCAAATCTTTTGGCTGAAAGACGAGGGCGGACAACTGCAACTGGTGCCCGAAGCCATTACCGTGGCCGGGGATGCTTCCCCCGATGCCCAGGTAAAAGCCGCCTTTGACACCCTGCTCACCAAAACGGGCGACGCCGAGCAAGATGCCTTCACCACCATCCCCGAACCAACCCAACTGCTCGCCGCCACCGTAGAAGAGGACGGCATTCACGTCGATCTCTCCGCCGACTTTACCAGCGGCGGGGGCAGTGCCTCCATGACCGGACGCCTCGGCCAAGTGATCTACACCGCCACCGCCTTCGACCCCACCGCCCCAGTTTGGATTTCGGTGGATGGCCAACCCCTCACCCTCCTCGGTGGCGAAGGGCTGGAAGTAAGCCAACCCATGACCCGCGACGACTTCAACCAAGGCTTTGGCTTCTAGGTCACTGTCCCATCCCGCTGCGGCAGGGATACCCCCCACCCTCTCCCTCCAGGGGTGTTTGGCCCAAGCCCTCTCCCCCGTGGTAGGCAGGGCAGCGTTGGCTTGCGGGAATGAATCCCCACGACCCCACCCAACGGATCGCGCCGATTCCCTGCCCTCCCTTCGTTTTAGCCGCGATCCGCAGGATATTGCCTACCTCTATCGCCCCATGGCTGACCGCCCCGGCACCGACGATCCCAACGCTAAGTCAGGAGCGATCCCGGTAGCCCTCACCGCTGCCCTGATAGCCCAATGGGCTGATCTATCCTCTGCCACCCCCCAAAAAACCGTAGGGGCAGGGTCTCCCTGCCCGATCACACCGAGGGCAGACACCCAGGATTTAGCCGTTACGTCCCCCAACCGAGCTTCCCTAAACCCAGACTCCTTGATCTTTGCCGATTGGGAAACTTACCTGAGCACCCACACCACCGCCCAGGCTCTCCCCAGCGGACAACTTCTGCTGCGTCCCACCGCCACCGCCCTAGGTGCATGGCTTTGGGCCTTTACCCACACCTGCCCAACCCCGCCCCGCCCCGCCGCTGCCGCCACCATCCCCTTCCCCCAAAAGCAAGCCCCCCTAGCCGAAGCCCTGCACCTGTCTCCCCTGGTGCTGCTGCAATATACCCACAGGCGCTGCTACCAGTTGGCCCAGCGTTCCCTGGTGTTTCCTCTAACACCGCCCGATCCCACCGATTCAGCCTTGGCAGATTGGTTCATGACCCTGGCCCCCTGCCAATCAACTGGGCTAGGGGTGCTGCGAGACTTAGTGATCCTGGTAGACGATTTAGCCGCCTGTGCTCTGGCCCATGATCCGCTGATGCTCAATGTTCTGCCCCACCCTGCCACCATCCCCACCCCAATCCTCAACCAGGGGTTTATAAAGGGATATCGCCTCTGTGAATTGGTGGATCGATGGCTGCGGGACATCGTCGGGCAGCCCCAAGCACCCGCTACGGTGTTGCTGTTGCACGGGGTTTCCCTAGGATTGGCCCACCTGCTTCAGGGGTGGCTACAGGCTACAGCCCCCACTCAGCTTTAGGTTCGCGGTCATGGCGATGGATAGTGGCCATGTACTGATTAACCTATTCCCTGAAATTGAGCTAGGGCTATAAGAAATCCTGGTCGGAAATGGTTGTAATTAGGATGACATCTCTAAAAAGCTTCACTATAATAATGAACGTGTGAGGAGCGAACCAGAGGAGATGCCGAGACGAAACACGGCCAGTCGTCGGCATCTCTTTTGTTTTAAATACTTTTTCC
>CAZWNR010000427.1:0-4144 GCA_964635665.1 uncultured bacterium
CACCGAAGGCCAAATCGACGACCTGCTAGGGGAAGTGCGCGACCGGGCGGCACGGCAGGAACGCGTCCTCGTCACCACCCTGACCAAGCGCATGGCCGAAGACCTGACCGAATACCTCGAAGAAAACGGCGTGCGGGTGCGCTACCTGCATTCCGAAATCCACTCCATCGAGCGGATTGAAATCATCCAAGACCTGCGCGACGGCAACTATGATGTGCTGGTGGGGGTGAACCTGCTACGGGAGGGGCTAGACCTGCCCGAAGTCTCCCTAGTGGCGATTTTGGACGCCGACAAAGAGGGCTTTTTGCGGGCGGAGCGTTCCCTGATCCAAACCATTGGGCGGGCGGCGCGCCATGTGCGGGGGCAAGCCATCCTCTACGCCGACAATTTGACCGACAGCATGGCTAGGGCCATCGACGAAACCGAACGCCGCCGCGCCATCCAAACCGCCTACAACCAGGCCAATGGCATCACCCCCAAACCCATCGAACGGCGCAAGGGCAATTCCATCCTGTCGTTCCTCGATATTTCCCGCCGCCTCAATGCCCAAGAACTCGAAGCAGCCTACGAGCACAAGGAAGAGTTGCCCCTGGAGGACATCCCCGAACTGATCGGCCAGCTCGAAAAACAAATGAAAGAAGCCGCCAAAAACCTCGAATTTGAAGAAGCCGCCAAGTACCGCGACCGGATCAAAACCCTGCGCGATCAGCTTCTCGGCAAGCGGGCTTAATTGAGGTAGGGCAAGTCTGGCCCAGCGGGGATAATGCCCCCCGGATTGAGGGGGAACAGGTTGCCGTAGTAGTCGCGTTTGACGGCGGCGAGATCGCAGGTGGCGGCTACTCCGGGCTGGTGGTAGAGGGCTTGTACGTAGCGGCAGAGGGCCGGGTAGTCTTGAATGCGGCGGCGGTTGCATTTGAACAGGCTGTAGTACACCGCATCGAAGCGAAACAGCGTCGGGAACAGGCGCACATCGGCTAGGGTGAGGGTCGCGCCACAGAGGTAGGGCTGGCGGGATAGGGTCTGCTCAATGGCGTCTAGAGTCTCAAACAGTTCCCCACAGGCACGGTCGTAGGCGGATTGGGTTTGGGCAAAGCCGCAGCGGTAAACGCCGTTATTCACGCTGGCGTAGATGCGCTCGTTCCAGGCATCAATGTCGGTTTTGAGGGAGGCCGGGTAAAGGTCGAAATCGGGATAAACCGCAAATTCATTGAGTGATTGGTTGAGGATCTGGATAATCTCGGCGCTGTCGTTATTGACGATGGTGGCGGCCTGAAAATCCCACAACACCGGAACCGTGGCCCGTCCGGTAATGCCCACCTGACGGTAGAGTTCGGGCAAGGTACGGCAATTCTGGAACGGCGTAGGAAAAACCCAGCAGCCCTCGTCTGGGGAGGGTTCCACCACCATGACCGTAACGGCATCCTCCAAACCTTTAAGCGCACGGGTAACCAACGTACGGTGCGCCCAAGGGCAACCCATCCCCACCATCAGCCCATAGTGTTGGAAGTCCGGGGGATGGGAGCCATCAAGTTCAATCCAACCCCGGCACTGGCTGGGGGGCCGCTGGTAGTCGCCGCCCTTGTTGCTGGGGGCCATCTGGGCCATCATTTGCTGCCAGAGCGTTGTCCACACCCACTTGCCCGTGCGAATCAGCAAACCGGGGGGGAGTGACGCTTTCTTAGTCATCGGATCTCCTAGGGCAAGAGGGCATGGAGGTTCAGTTCAAATCCTGGCAAAACAGATTCCCCAGATAAGGTCGTTGTGAAGGGCAAGGTTTCTGGAGCAACATCGGGACGATACACCTCCACCGTGCGGGTTTTGGGGTTTACCAGCCAGCCCAGCCGACAGCCGTTGTCTAGGTATTCCTGCATCTTGGCTTGGAGCGTCGCTACATCGTCAGTTGCCGACAGCAGCTCGATGACAAAATCGGGGCAGAGGGGGGCAAATCCCTGGCATTGGTCAGGGCTGAGGGCCATCCAGCGCTCCATCGCCACCCAAGCCACATCGGGGGAGCGAATCGCTCCATTGGGTAACCGAAACCCACTAGAGGAATCAAACACCTTGCCCAGCCCTGTGCGGCGGTTCCAGAGCGTGACATCAGCGGTCAGTTCAGAGTTGTAACTTCCGCTCTCGCTCCCCGTCGGCGACATGGCGATGAGTTCTCCCGTGGCGGTGAGTTCTAGGCGCAGGTCGGGATTGGCCTGGACGATGGCCCTGAACTGATCCTCGTTGACCCGCAGGGTTTTTGGCAGGTGAACGGCAACGGTGGCTGGCATAGACAAAACCGCGAAACGCCATGGCCCTATTCTAGCCAGCCAGGATACGTGGGCAAGCGCCATACCTCGGTGGCGTCAGACGCCCTCGTCCCAGGCGGGGTGAGAGAGTAGAGAGGCCATCATCCGCACGCCGCGCAGTTGGTTAGAGAGGGGCAGGTGGCCATCGGGGGCGCTGAGATCCCAAATGAAACCGCCCGGATAGCGCGTCCAGATGTTGTCGTCTTTCCAGGCGAGGCGGGGCCAGAGTTTGTCCCAGTTTTGGCCCAGGCCCAGCCAAAGGCGACGCTGCACCGAGAAGCCAAACTTGCCTTCAGAGTAGATTTGCCATAGGCGATCAAGGGTCTGCAAATCCCGGCTGGGAAACATCTCGACTTCTGTGAAGTAAACCCATTTGCGCTTTATCGCCGTGGGGCCTGCCAGTTCGCAGAGTTTCACCAGGGTCAGGCGGTCGGCTTCCTGAAAGTCTTGGGCCACCAGGCAATCTTGAATGGGGGAATAGTCAATCTCGGCGGCGGAGGGCATGGGTACCCGACCTTCGGGCCAGGTCTCTAGCAAAAAGTCTTGGATGTTCTCCTGCTGGGTGGCGTAGAGCACCTGCACCATGCGGCCATCCAAAAGGGTGGGCGGGGCATCCTTGCGGTCGAGCAACGCGGTTTTGAGAGTGTCTAACCCCTCTGTCCCCAGGGCTACCAGTTCGTGAACCGCCGAGAGTTGACGTTTGGGGGAATCGCTCTGAAGCTGCTGCCGCAAGTCCTCCAATGTGCCGCTTTCCGAAACCATAGATCCTATGCCATGCGCTGTGAAACTGCCCTTTCCAATGATATGGCAATATCGGCGGTTTCTGGGGCTAGGGCTAGGGCAGGGGATGGGTGAGAAAGGCGTATTCCTCGACCACTTGGCCGCCGATCAGGTGTTCTTGGATGATGCGCTCGATCACCGTCGGGGTGGCGCTGTGATACCACACGCCATCGGGATAGACCAGCAAAATCGGTCCCTTTTGGCACACCCGCAAACAGTGCACCTTGGTGCGAAAGATACTGGTGGGTCGCTCGGCGATGGGCATGTCGAGCTTCAGTTCCTTGAGGCGATTTTTCAGATAGTCCCAGGCTTCTAGGCTGGCGGCTTTGTTGCAGCACTTGGGAATAGATTGATCGGCACAGATAAACACATGGCGCTGAATGCTGGTCAGGGCCAGAGCGTCAACGTTTTGCTGGAGGGCCGTTTCAGGGGCTTGAGACGCTGGGGTGGGGGAATTAGTCATGGCGGACGAGATCTTCGGGCGGGGCGGGCGGTGAATCGAGGTCGATTGCTGTGGAGGACTCGACGGTATCGACGGTAGCGGGGGAGTCGGTATCGGGCGCAGATTCCTCGACAGGATTATCGTCGGCGGCGGGCTTGGTGGACTCAGCAGGCTCGGCGGACTCGGTAGGGGGGCTGGCCTCCTCGGCGGGGGCATTAACCTTGGCAGCATCGACCTTGGGAGCGGTATCTAGATTTTCGGGTACCACGGGCGAGGTGGGGCGTACCCGACGGATGGGCAAGTTAGCAATCAGGGCGGTCATGCGCTGATCGCTTTCCAGGTTAAATTCCAGATGCTCCTGATCCAGCTCCACGTATCGCGAGACCACCTCTAGGATTTCCTGGCGCATTTGCTCTACCAGGTCGGGGCTGAGGTCGGTGCGGTCGTGGGCGAGGACAAACTGAAGCCGTTGCTTCGCCGACTCCCGGCTGGTGGGGGTGCGGTTGCGGTTAAAAAGTTTATCGAGCAGTTCGCTGAGCATGGGGACGGGTGGCTGTGGATGACATCGGACACCGGGGGCGGGTGAGTGGGGGCAATCCAGAGATTAGATCTGTGGTTAGGGAGGGAG
>CAZWNR010000428.1:0-4110 GCA_964635665.1 uncultured bacterium
CCACCTCTGAATTGATGGCGATGGCGAGGCCAGGGGTAGGCGGTAGGGGAGAAACCGGGGGCAGGGGAGTCCCAGGAGGAGCAGGAGTACCCGGAACGATGGGGCCAACGGGATTGATGGGGGTGATGCTAAATAGATCGCGGCCCAGGGGGCTGGTGAGCCAAGTTTGGCGGCTCTGTACCAGGCTCTCTAGGGCAGGAAGCTGGCCCGTGACGCCTTCGATTTTGAGGATGACATCGTTAAAGTCGGCATCGGAATTGCCGTCGAAGCGCAGATCCTCAAGACCCAGAACGAGGCCACTGGCATTGGTGGTCATCGCACCGTAGTGATCGCGGCCTAGGGGGTTGGCGGCGGCTAGGGAGAAGAGGGGCCTGAGATTGCCCTCAACAGCGGGGTTGCTGGCCACGGATTGGAGGGTGCCATTGGGTACCAAGATGAGGGCCAGGGTATCGTTAGGCTGGAACGTGAAGGATTTTGGCCCCAGGGGAGCCCCCGCGTTGTAGTTGCGTTCTCCCAGTTCGCCGCTCAGGCTGGCCCCTTCGCCAGCGGTAGAAATCACCACACGGCCCTGGCTAGCATGGCTGAGGGCACGCTGAACAGCGGCGGCGATGAACTCCGGCGATCCAGGCGCAAGAGTCTCCAGACCTGTCAGGCTGAATACCCCTACTTCCCCTTGGTAAGCGCCGCTATCAAAGAGAAACTCCACATTCACTTGACCAGAGGCCCCAACGGTGAAGATTCCAGGGGCCGCCGATTGTTCCACAGTCAAGGACTGCCCTTGCCAAACGAGGGTGGCCCAGTCGTTCTCGGCCTGGATGTGAGCGATTTCTGAGGCTGACAGAACCCGCTGCTGAACCAGGGCGCTGAAGCGTTCCCCTTCATCTCCAGGGGAGTCGGTGGGGTTAAGTCGATGATCAAGCCAGTGCCCCACCTCCTCCAGCAGCACATCAACCGCCAGGGCATGAAGCGCAGGAGTATTCACCACCTCCTGGGCTAGAAACAGGCGATCTAGGCCAGGGGCGTAGGCTCCGTAGGCTTTCAGATCGACCAGGGGCAGCAGGGTGATGGTGGACCAGGAGGACGGTTGCAGGAGACGATCCAGCCAGTGTTCGGCGTGGCTGACCTCCCACTCATCGCCAAAAGCCAGGGCTAGATCGGCGGCCCAGGTATCGGTTTGCCGAAACCGGGCGATATGGGTGATGGCCGCGTTAACCGCTGTTGCTAGCCCGGCTGGAACCATTAGCTGGGAGTGACCTAACGCCTCAGCGGCGGACAGTCCCCAGGTCATCCCTCGATTGTCGGTCTGATCCGCTAGGTGCGATAGCCAAGGACAGGGATTCACTAAGTCGGGCAGGACACCATCCCCAAGGGCAACAGACGAGGAGGGCGACGGAACAATCGCCGCTGCATCCGCCGCCCATCCCTCCATCCCGGTTCCTCTGGGGAGGAGACTATGCTGGGGTTCGAGGCCCAGCCCAGGGGATACCCCCCATAGATCCGTTGTGGACAAGGGGGAGAGGGCGGTCAACTCTGGCGATCCAGTATCAAGATTGGACATGCCAAACATCTCTTCAGGGCTAAAGGGCGTGGTAGACACCCTGGATATGGCCTATGGTGTGGATGGTAGGCCGAAGCACATGGGTCTGAGGGGGCTCCCTCGATCAAGGCGCTGGCGGCGATCCCCGGCTGGGGCGTTCCTGACTAGGATATGCAGGGTTAACGCCAAGGAATCAGGGAAAAGCATCCGAAAAATGGTTAGTGTTTTTACGGATCTTTCATCCACCACAGAACCTAGACGTAGGCAAGGAGCTAGACCGTTGGCCTCACAGTGGGAACGATTACTCAAGAATCAGGGCGTGTGGGTCGGGTCGTTTACCCAGGTTTCCCCGACCGGTACCATTCAGAACGATGTACCGACGGAGGTGGCTTTGCTGGCCCAGCAGGGCGGCGACCAGATGCGCCAGGAAATTCGCAAGTGGCCCCCAGGGCAACCGATGCAGGAAACGGTGCTGGAATATCGATCCCTAGGGCGAGGGGTGTTGTTCTGTGAGGATGGGGCTTTTTCCCAGGGGTCGATTCAGTGGAGCCCCGTGAGTGAGTTTGGGGCGGAGTTAGGCTTAATCTACGGCCACGAGCGGCTGCGGATCGCCCAAATCTTTCCTCGGCAGGCTAGTTTAGGCGGGCTAACGCTCATCCGAGAGCATTTGCAGGGGCAGATGCCTGCCCTACGTTCTCCGCTTTCGGTTGACCAACTGGTAGGTACCTGGGAGGGACAGGGCACCACGGTCTACCCAGACTATCAGCCGGATATGGCCTTCTCCAGCCGCCTAGTGCTAACCGCTTCCGATGAAACCACCCTCACCCAAACCCTCAGCCTTAACCCTGGCCCCACCCTCAGCAGCCAAGGGCAGCGAACCGGATTCACCCTTCAGTTTAGTCAGGGCCGTCAGCCCGTTACCGTGCTGCTCCTGCCCAGCGGAGCTTCGGCCACTTTTCCCACGGCCATCGTGCCAGGGCAACCCTTCTTTTTAGAACTGGGCTGGCTGATTACCCCCACCCTCCGCCAGCGGCTGATCCGCACCTACGACGAACGGGGCACCTGGGTCAGTCTCACCCAGGTGGTCGAAACCAAGGTGGCGGGGAGCTAGGGGCCGATTAACCCAGTGCGCAAGCGCCGCCAGAGATCGGTGAATTGGGCTTGGCCAGCGGGATCGAGGGGCAGCAGAAATTCGCTGTTGGCCAGCCCGGTGGTGCTCTCTAGCAGCCCTGCCGCTGGCTGAAAAGTAGGGGGAAGATCCGCCGCCGCACCCCAGTGCCACGGAGTCAGCCCTTGGCCGTAGATGGCCATTTGCTCGGTGAAGGTTTCGCTGAGGCAAAAATTGAGCCAGTCGAGGGCGAGGGCGCTGGGATCGGGGGCTACGCTGGGCCTCACCCACAGGTCGGCGCTGGCTAGGGTGCCTTCTGCAGGAATGACCAAGCGCAGGTGGCGATACCGTTTGGCAATGGGCAGGAGGGCATCGAGCCAGCCGACGATGGCGGTGGCGTCGCCAATAATCAGGGCTTTGAGGGTGTGGGTGGCGTTGTACCAGCGCACTTGGCGATGCAGTTGGGCGAGGAAATCCTCCACCCCCGGAACCGCTGAGGGGTTGGGGGCATTGGCAGAGGCCCCCAGGGCCTTGAGGGCAAGGCCAATCACTAGGCGTTCGTCATCGGGCAGCATCAGCCGTTGGTTCCATTCAGGCCGTCGCAGATCGTCCCACCCTTGGATAGGAGCGGCATTGGTGCCAAGGCTGCGCTGGTCATAGAGCATCGCCAGGGGTGTCCAGCGATAGGGAATACCCCAGACCTCGCCAGAGCCATCGGCTTGGCCCTGGGCATTGCGCCGCACTAGGGCGGTCCAGGGTTCGGGCAGTTGGGGCCAGCGGTCTAAGGAAGCGGTAGGAATGGGCTGGATCAGACCCTGCTGAATGGCTGGGGTCAGCCAGGGGTCGGCCTGGGTAACCCATTGGGCTGTTCTAGCGGTTTTGTTGCTAGCGGCAGCAGCATCTCCCTCGGAGGCCTTTTTGGCCTGCTGCTGCCACGTTTGTAGGAGTTGATAGAGTTCGAGGAGGGAGTCCTTGGCGACCACCGAGACTTGACCCGCCTGGGCCTGCTGGACCTGACGTTGAAACGCTTGCACAAGCTGTCCCGGAACAGAGTCGGCCAGGACGGCAATGCCTAAATCCCCCGACCACGGGCGCTGACAACCCGCCGCCAAACTAGACAGGGTAAGGCCAACGGTGCTCGCTAGAAAAGTGCGACGATTCATGGGCAAGGGGCAGTCAATTGCCCAAAAGGCGAGACAATATCACTTCAGACCATACCAGTTCACCCTACCTCCTTATCAAGTTTGATGAAGACCCTGCGTGAAATTGTCAGCGTAGCTACGGCCATTATTTTGATGGCCTTCATTGGCCTCAGCTTGGCCCGCCTAGCTTACTTCTTTCTCCATAGTCAAAATTTGCTTTAATCTCAGTTCGGGTCAGACCCGGTGACCACCCCTGGTAGCTCGCCCATACAGAAAGCCCACTGCTCTCTCCGTTGCCCTATCCCCCTGGGACTCTGGGGGGA
>CAZWNR010000429.1:0-4105 GCA_964635665.1 uncultured bacterium
CCGCCGAAGGGATGGCGAGACACCACCGCCCCCGTGATGCCCCGGTTGATGTAGATATTGCCCACTGCAAACTCGGTTTGTACCCGCTCAATGTGGGAGGGCGTGCGGGAGTAGAGACCCCCCGTTAGCCCGTAGTCGGTGTCGTTGGCGATGCGGAGAGCATCCTCGAAATCCTGGGCTTTGATCACCGCCAGGACGGGGCCGAAGATTTCCTCCTGGGCGATCGCGGCATCGGGTGGCACATCGGTAAACACCGTGGGGCCAACGAAGTAGCCCGTTTCAGGGGCGGGCATTTCCAGGGCCAGGGTGGCTTCGGCCTTGCCCTTTTCGATGTAGCCCTGGATGGTGGCCTGGGCCTTGGCATCGATGACGGGGCCGACCTTGGTGCTGGGCTGGGCCGGGTCGCCCACATTCAGGGAGCGGGTGGCTTCCACCAGGCGATGGACGAAGGTGTCGTAGACCGAGGCCACCACGATGGCGCGGGAGCAGGCGGAACACTTTTGGCCGCTAAAGCCAAAGGCGGAGTAGACCACCCCTTGCACAGCCTGATCGAGGTCGGCGCTTTCGTCGATGATGATGGCGTTTTTGCCGCCCATTTCGGCGATCACCCGCTTCAGGTGGCGCTGCCCCGGTCGCCATTGGGCCGCGTCGGCGTAGATCCGACAACCCACCTCGCGGGAACCCGTGAAGGCGATCATGTGGACATCGGGGTGGTTGACCAGGTGCGCCCCCACGGTGGAACCCCTGGCGGGCAGGTATTGGAAGACTCCGGCGGGCATCCCGGCTTCCAGCAGAATTTCCGCTAGTTTGGCGGCGATCACCGCAGAGTTCTCGGCGGGTTTGAGGATGGTGCAGTTCCCGGTCACCAGGGCGGCAACGGTCATCCCGGTAGCGAGGGCCAGCGGGAAGTTCCAGGGGGAAATCACCACCGCCAACCCACGGGGGAAGTACCGATAGCGGTTGGTTTCGCCTGGATAGTCGTAGGCATAGCCCGCATCCAGACGCTCCATTTCGTCGGCGTAGTAGCGGCAGAAGTCGATGGCTTCGGAGACCTCCGGGTCGGCTTGTCCCAGGGGTTTGCCCACCTCGTAGACCATCCAGGCGTTCAGCTCGTGGCGGCGGGCCTCCATGATTTCGGCGGCGCGGCGCAGAATGGCAGCTCGTTCCTTGGCCGGAGTCGCAGCCCAGGCGGGGAAGGCGGCCTTGGCGGCGGCGAGGGCTTGGTCGGCCTGGGCTTGGCTGGCGAGGCCCAGCTTACCGACAATTTCCGAGGGTTTGGCGGGGTTGACGGAATCCACCACCACCTCGGTTTCGACGGATGCGCCGTTGATGATCGGGTTGTAGCGCTGGCCCAGTTGGGCGTGGACGGTCTTCAGCGCCTCCGCTGCTAGGGTGCGCTGGGTGGTGATGGCAAAATCAATATCCGCCGCATTGGGGAAGGGTACCGCCACGGGTTGCCGCTCGGCCCCTTCGATGTCTTCGCCCACAAATTCCGGGGCAGCGAGGAGTTGCTCCACGGGCACATCCCCCTGGCTTTGCTTCAAAAAGGAGCTGTTGGCCGTATTCTCCAGCAGCCGCCGAATCAGGTAGGACATGCCGGGAATTAGTTCGCCAAAGGGGGCATAGACCCGCACCCGAAAGCCCTTATCGGCCAGGGTTTTGGCCAGCTTGTCGGCCATGCCGTAGAGCACCTGTAGCTCAATGTGGCGGCGAGGGATGTTGAGTTCCTCCGCAATGGCCATGGCGTGGGCCTGGGAGCGCACATTGTGGCTACCGATGGCGGCGTAGAGGGTGCCGTGGTGCTCCAGCAGCAGGCGGGTCATGCGCTCGTAGTTGGCGTCGGTGGAGATTTTTTCGCTATAGACCGGGCTGGGCCAGCCGTTTTGCCGCGCCGTAATGGTCTCCTGATCCCAATAGGCTCCTTTGACTAGGCGCACGGTGACGGGGGTGCCGCGATTTTGCGCCCACAGAATCAGGTCTTTGAGGTCGTGGTAGCTGTCGCGCAGGTAGGCTTGCAGGGTCATGCCGATGTCGTCCCGCTGGCGGAATTCCGCCTCCATCAGAATGTCCTTCAAAATCGCCAGGGTGAGGGTTTTGTAGCGGTACTGCTCCATATCAAAATGCACCGCCACGCCCAGATCCTTGGCCCGCCGCAGCAGGGTGCGAATGTGCTCACTCACCTTGGCCCGACTGCCCGCAGCATCCAGGGGGTCGAACTGGGAGTAGAAGGCCGTCAGCTTGACGGAAACCTGCACCTTCGGGATGTCTTTGCCATCGGCAGAATCAATCGCTTCAACGGGTTTCCAGTCCTTGGCGGCGGCAGAGAGCTGCTCCATCAAATCCAGGTAGCGCTGAAGGTAGGCCTGGGCTTCGGTTTCGGTGATCACCGCCTCCCCCAGCAAATCCATGGTGAAGGTGAGCTTATCTTTGCGGAGCCGCTCGATGGCCTTGATGGATTTCTCGATGGTTTCGCCGGAAATGTAGCGGTAGGCCAGGGTTTCCACCGCCGGAGCCACCGTGGTGGCGGCCAGTTGACCGGGGACAGAATCGGGGTTGGTGAAGTTCAGCAGTCCCTTGAGGGCAGCGGGTAGCTCGACCTCTTCAGCGGATAGGTATTCCTGCAAATGACGGGCAATTTCCGGCTTACTCCGCAGGGCGGGCAGGGCATCAATAAACCGAAACAACTGAACTTTGAGGCCGGGATTCCCCATAGCAAAGTCCATAATCTTGTCATCCCAGCGCATTTGGTCGCGCATTTGGGCAAAAATATTCTTTTTTTCGCGGCTGGCTAAGAGCAGCGCATTGGCGATAGCTTGGGTTTTCGTTTCATACAAACTAGTGCCATATTGAGGGGTGTGTGCAGGGGCAATCACGATAGTTTCTCCTTATTCCCTACCTCCATCTTGGGGGAAAAGGCGTCTTAGCAACGGCCTGCTTAGCGAGATTTTGCCTGGAGATCCTTGGGACTAGCAAGACCTCTCCCAAACGCCATAATTTCCCTAGGGAAAGTTTGGGAGAGACCCCATTTAGGTCACTGAGTTTTAGGTCACTGAGTGCATCCCACGTTTGTAAGTTGATGGCCCTCATCTTCTAACCCCTTCTCCCTGGGGAGAAGGGGAACCGGAATTTCAAAGTCCCTGTCCCTAGGGGAGAGTGATTTAGGGTGAGGGCTACAAAACTGGGATACACCCAGGTCACTCGGTTAAAGAACTCGGCCCAGGAAAAATCACTCCCCCCAGTAGCCCCTCAACATAGGCGTGGGTCTCCGCTTTGTGATGGATTGTCACCGTGGCCCCATCGCGCACCACAAACTCACTGGCCCCTACATCCGTCTGGGGATTGCCCCAATCATAGGTGTAGCCTAGGCCCGTAAAGGGGTAGCGATCCCTGGGGTTGCCACTGCCCACCGCATTGGCAAAGTTCGACCCAGGTTCCAACGCATCGGGATGCCAAAGGTCACACTGGGTATCGGTAGGATCTTCATCCAAACAGGGGCGAATCAGATCCGATGGGTTCACCCAGATTTCCACAAAGGTGCGATCTGTCCCCTGGGGTTTTAGCCCTAGGTATTGCTCCAGCCGACGGCTTAAATTCTCCCCCGAAAAATCGGGGTTATAGTCGCTTTCTTGCAGAATAAATGCCTTCACCTCAGGGGCAGCCGTCACCCAGAGGGCATAGAAATCCCGGTCGGGCACCCCGTAGGTTTCGCCCTCATCCACGCAGGACAACGCATCGGGGGGGCTGGCTTCCGTACAGGTTCTTGTCCACACCACCATCAACACCTGGTCCCCACGCCAAACGAGGTCTGGGTTGTCTGGCCGAATCGGTGTCAGGTGGGGCCAGCGCTCGCAATCTTGAGGATTGAGGGTATCGTAGACCGCCGCCAAAAACGAAGGCATTGACCCTGGTTTATCCAGACAAAACCCCCCATCCGCCGCCTGCCCAGTGGAGAAAACAGCCATGGTGCTGGCCACGGCCCCAGCCATAGAAGCCAAGCCGATCTGCCCTAGCCGCCTATGGATTTTCCCAGGTGCCATGGTTCTCATGCCGTCTAGAGGTCAATAAATCCAATGATTCCATAACATCAATTTGGCATAGTGCCTAG
>CAZWNR010000430.1:0-4092 GCA_964635665.1 uncultured bacterium
GCCACGATCGTCTCTTGGGCCTTGAGCGGCAAGCCTGACCTGTCGATGAGCATCAACGGCATCCTGGCTGGTCTGGTGTCTGTGACCGCTGGTTGCTACGTGTTTGGCTACGGCGGGGCCTTTTGGGCCGGTCTGATCGGCGGTGCGCTGGTCGTCTTTGCCGTGGGCTTCTTCGACAGCATCAAAATTGACGACCCCGTGGGTGCCACCTCCGTTCACTTGGTTTGCGGGGTTTGGGGTACCTTGGCCGTGGGTCTGTTTGCGAACCCCAACAACTTTACCCAAGGCGGCGAGGGCATTACTGGCCTCTTCTTTGGCGGCGGCCTCACCCAACTTGGCCTTCAGTTTGTGGGCGTTTTGTCCGTCGGCCTCTTTACTGTGGTGCTGTCCAGCATCTTTTGGCTAGTCCTCAAGTCCACGATGGGCCTGCGGGTGTCTCCCGAAGAAGAGATGAAGGGTCTGGATATTGGCGAACACGGCATGGAAGCCTACAGTGGTTTCCTGAAGGACACCACCGACATGGCCGGGATGATGTAGTCCTGACGGTGCTGGGTTCCCTATAACCGAACCTTTCACATTGAGAGGAGTTAGCTACGGCTGGCTCCTCTCGTGTTTTTTCCGTGGAAATAACAGGCCTTCCTCCGAAATCATGAATAATGCAGAACCGCCTCGTCGATGAACCGTTGCCAGCCCTCGTTGGGCTGCCAGATAACGAACAGATCCCGCTGGGCAAGGGCCGGGTCAAGCCCCAACTTCAGCACCCGATAGAGATAGACAAATGCCGAAACCCTCATATTCAGGGCGCAGTGGACAAAGATTTTTTGGTCTGAGTGGGCCTCCATCGCCTGAAAAAACTGGTCTAAATCCTTGAGCGTTGGAGCTTCCCACACCACCGGAATCGCCACATAGGCCATACCCAGCCCCTCCACGGTGGCTTTTTCGTTGGGCAACGCATAGTCAGAGGTGGGTAACGCCAGGTTCATGACGACGGAGTATCCGGCGGTGGCAAGGGCGGCCAATTCGGCTTCAGTAGGCTGTCCGGCGGTAGCAAGGGTGTCTGAAATGGGCAAGAACTGACGAATGGTGGTGAGGGTAGTCATGGCGATGGGCAGTCCCGTAGGTGGTCCGCAATATCCTAGGTAGCCGTTTGATCCGGCGGATCAAACGGCCTATCCAAGCAACCAACCGGAGCATTAGGCACTAGGATCAGTCGATACAGGGGTCACCCAGACGGCTATCCACGCCCATGCCTTGGCCCTAACGGTTGTCGGAATTCGTCCTTAGGAATCGGTGATGTCGCCAGATTATCTTCTTTTTACCCAGCATGGCTGGGCCGATAATAACCAACACATGGTCGCCCTAGCCCAGCAGTTGGCCACGGAACAAACCCATATCATCGCCCCCAGTCTCAACTACGCCATGACTTGGCTCCGCATGGCTCCGCTGATTGACGATGTGGAACACCTTGCCACGGAGGCCGTGAGAACCTACCCAGACGCCCCCCTGCGAATTATTGGCCATTCCATGGGCGGGCTGATTTGGCTGGAGGTGCTGACCCGGCATCCTGACTGGTGGCCGCAGGTGGAGTCCCTGGTGTTGGTGGCCTCTCCGGTGGGTGGGGCCGATTTGGGCCGCATTCTCGACCCGCTTCAGATGGGGGTGGGCGTTGCCGCCGATCTCGGCCAAGACCGCAGAGCCATGGCCAGCACCCTAGCCCAACACATCAAAACCCTCGTGATTGCGGGCGATCTCGATGGCGGCAGTGACGGCACTATTCCGATAGAAAGCACCAAGGTGCCCCACGCCCAGTTCGTGGGCATGGAGGGACTCAGCCACGCCGCCATGCGCAACCATCCCCGGGTAGTAGAAACCATTCGCCAGTTTTGGGCGGGGGAAGACCTCAGCGAACCCCTCACCCAGCATCCAGTAATCGAACAACTGCGGGCTATCCCCGGCATGACCGACGCCCACCTGCGAGATCTCCCCCAATCTGAACCATTTCTTACCCTGGAGGACAAGTCGGTCATTCGGGTATGGCGGCATCCCTTGGGCATTGACCACGTTTTTGTCATGGCGGCCAATGGAGCTTGCCTATATGCCGGCTATGTGGGCTGGCTCCACCGCACCGACCTCTGGAAGGTTTTATATCAGTTGAAGGAAAACATGACCGAGATCCGCTGCCCAGACAACGGCACCGCCGAAGGTTAGCGCGCCCTCGCCGCAGCCGATCTCGGTTTTAGGCCCAGAGCCTGGGTTGGATACAGACTTGCAGGCCCAGGTTTTGTGGCTGAGCCCATCATCAAAAGCCCAGCTTATCAATCGGTTCAAATAATTCTGAGCATAGACCGTGGGAAGACTATGGCCACTACCAAGGAACCAAGTATAAACTTAAAGAAATTGTTCAAGCAAAAAGCATAGATGTCTCTCTTCGGTGAGCCATCGCGGCCTGGATCGAGCGACTCAGTCCCTCGTCCCACGCCATACATCATTCACAGGTGAATTTCTGACAGGTGTTTCCGTTACGGGGGGCGTTGGCCCGCCCCCCCCACACCCTTGATCAGCATGGATTCGGCACGATGAAAAAGTTTGATTCAACCCACCTGCAAACCCGATTTGACAACACCCCCGAAGGCTGGCTTGTGCAGGTCTATGGCGGTGATCGCCGCCTGCTTTGCGTACTAGAGGCATCCCACGCCTGGACGTTTGTGGTGGGCTGTGGGTTTGGCCTCCTGTTGGCGGTCGGGTGGTTTAACCTAGCCCAATCTAGTCGTCCATCGGCCCCCTACGTCCCCGCCACGACACCCCCCGAAATGTGGGTTGACTAGCCCCGGTGCCATTGAGTGCATCATTGCGTGCATCTCACTGCATCGCCAGATTTTTTGGGAGTCGCTCGATAGCATGGCGCTGCGGTCATGAAGGTGCGTTGCGGTACAGCCCAACGCATGAAAATCTTGGCAGCTAGGCTTATGCCGCCCTAGGCCATCCTAGGCGACGGGGATGCGTCAGGATGCTCTATTTCGATGGGCCACAGGAAGCATTGATAAGCCTCTGGGATCTCGATTTACATTAGCCAGGGATATATCGAGGATCACGACCCAAAAGAAAAGCTTATGGCTTGGATTTAACATTGCGTTTCAAATTTATGGGGGTGAAACGCCAAAATTCTTGCGTTTCAGGATAGGCTTAAATTCATCAAGATTCCAATCTTGATAGAAAAAGGTCTATGGAAGGCGATGCCGGCCAGCAGCCGCCTTCCAAGCCCGTTCAGAGGTCGGCCATCTCTGAATACCCTGTCGGCAGGTTTCTGCAAAACACCTGTACTGTAGGGGTGAAGCGCTGCACCCTTACTTTCTTCGACACCTTAACGAATTCTCAAACGCCCATTTATCACAAGCATCACTCCTCGCAACGGGGAGGTGGAAGGAGGTCTTAGTGGATTTTTTGTCCTATTTCTTAATGGACTTTGTGGCTCAGTTGCAGTCGCCAACCCTCGGATTTTTGATTGGGGGGATGATCATTGCTGCCCTCGGTAGCGAGCTGCAAATTCCCGATGCGATCTACAAGTTCATCGTGTTCATGCTGCTGATTAAGGTGGGTCTCACGGGCGGTATGGCCATCCGTGAATCTAACCTGACCGAAATGCTGCTGCCTGCGCTATTTGCCATTGTCACGGGCATCGTAATCGTGCTGATCGGGCGCTACACCTTCGCCAAGCTGCCCGGTATCAGAACGGTGGATGCGGTAGCGACAGCGGGCCTGTTCGGGGCTGTGAGTGGTTCCACCATGGTCGCTGGCATCACCATGCTAGAAGGCCAAAACATGGAATTTGAAGCCTGGGCGGGTGCGCTCTATCCCTTTATGGATATCCCTGCCCTCGTAACCGCCATTGTGGTGGCCAGCATTTACACCAACAAGAAAAAGCGCGAAAAGTATCTCCAGAACGAGAAATATCTCAGCCAAGAGTCTGTGGGCAGACAGCCCGTTGCCGCTGGCAGCTATGCCGATGAGCAGGGTGGTTCCGCTGGCGGATACGCTGGTGAGTCGGGTGGTTCTGCTGGGGCCTATGCCAGTGCGTCGGGCGGTTCTTCCAGT
>CAZWNR010000431.1:0-4085 GCA_964635665.1 uncultured bacterium
ATGCCAACCTGGTCTTCTTCCAGGGCGACGACATGTTTATCGACCTCGCCTTTGACAGCGGCACCATGCAATTCTCTCCCGCCGACACCATGACCTTGACGGGCCGTGTTTGGGAACTCGAAGAAATTTTGTTCAACGATGGCAAGACCCTGGTGGCCGAGCCCTCTGAGAACTACACCGTGGAATTCATGGACGACGGCACCATGGCCATATTGGCCGATTGCAACCGAGGCCGAGGCAGCTTTACCATGCCTGAGCCTGGTCGGCTCAGCGTTGATCCCATCGCCACCACCATGGCCGCCTGTCCCGATGGATCCATCGGCAGTGATTTTGTTCAAGCCCTGGGCAACGCCAACTCCTTCTTCTTCCAGAATGATCGCCTGTTCATCGAAATGAAGTTTGACAGCGGTACCCTGCGCCTGCGGGAAGCGGCTACTCCATCGCTGATGGGCTCCGTCTGGAAGCTCCAGCAGATCCAGTACAACGATGGCACCCTGATCGTCCCCAGCACCCCCGACAACTACACCATCGAATTTATGGACGAGGGCAACGTGGTGGTGCAGGCCGACTGCAACCAAGGCCTAGGCAGCTTTACCACCACCGACAACCGCCTCAGCATTGGCGAACTGGCCACCACCCGCATGGCCTGCCCTCCCGGTTCCTCCGATGCCGAATTTCTGCGGGCCCTAGACAGCGCCAACAGCTTCTTCTTCCAGGATGGCCAACTGATCGTTGAGCTGATGTACGACAGCGGCAGCATGGTGTTTTCTGCGGATTAATGACTCGCAAACGCTATTGCGCCTAACCACCGCTGAAGCTTAGCCCCTAGCGTCTTCTGACCTAGGGGCTTTGAAGTATAGGCTTGATCAAAACCTTGGGTTGCCGTTCCTCAGCTAGAAGAGAGGTTGCGAAGAGTCTTGCCATCTGTTCTGGCCCCAGAGCATGGCGTTGTACCGCCTTGTCGCAGATTGACGCTCAATCAAGCAGGATCGCATCGCTAAATTTTACTAAAGCACTAAACATAACTAAATATATATTGGCAACTTGAAATAGTTTATCCAGGGCAGAAAATATACAATAGCAAGGGCAAATTTATCTGAAGAAAAGCCATCACGCGGTAGAGACAATTGTCGAAAATCGTCCCATGACAATCGTGCTTCACTGAGGCAGAAGAATTTGTTGGGTGAGTGCCTGATCCGTAGAATCAAGAGTTTAATCTACTGACCTGGCACTATGCCGAATAATTGCACAATGAATATTGCGAGGTAATCGTTATGACACATATCATTACGGAACCCTGTATTGGCGTTAAGGATGGCGCTTGTTCCGATGTATGTCCAGTAGACTGTATCTATGGGAAACTTGAGGATGGGCAGCAACTTTATATTCATCCAGAGGAATGCATTGATTGTGGCTTGTGTGTTGACGCCTGTCCAGTAGAAGCTATTTTCCCCCTTGAGGAAGTTCCTATGAGATGGGAGGGATTTATTGCCGTTAACTACAATCACTTTGGGCTAGATCCCTGATAAATCTGAAAAGATTATCTTCAGTAAAATCAAGAAGACCATGGGTAAAGATACGTTGAAAAAGACCCGATCACATGTTGATTTAATCGGCATTATGGGTTTTCAATTTGAGCTAATCCACACCATGGCGGAAGTCCTTAACCGGGAACAGTCTGCCAGATTGCTCAGAGCATGACCGCTCGTCTAAATCGTGCAGCTAAATTGTGCCACTGACCTCCCCTACCACCGACCGCAACCACTGGCAGGGGAGAGCGTTTTCTGTGGCCTGGTGCCAGCGCATGAAGACAGAAAATCCCGCCATGGGAAAGGGAATTGGTAAACATTTCAGCCCTTGCTGGGGGGCCAAGGAGAGGGCAACCCGCTGGGCTAGGGTAGCCACTAGGTCGGTCTTGGCCAGAATGAAGGGGGCGGCCAGAAAATGGGGAATGGAGAGGGCAATGTGTCGCCGGAGATTTTGCTCCGCCAGCCACGTATCTACCCGCCCGATGCGGTCTTCCTTCACCGAGACCAGCAGGTGAGGCACGGCCAGGTAGTCTGCCAGGGAGAGCGTTTCGCCGATGATGGGATGATCCTGCCGACAGACGCAGACATAGCGTTCCTGAAACAGTGACCGCTCTCGGTGGGCCGCATGGGACTCTGGAAATAGTCCACAGGCCAAATCCAGTTCGCCACTATCCAGCAGCGCCAGGATTTTTGGGCGATCCCCAGACCGCACCTGCACCGCCACCTGAGGAGCCTGGGCCTGAATCGCCTGCATCAGCGGCGGTAGCAGAGTGAACTCGACGTAGTCTGACATGCCGATGGTAAACACCCGGTCGCTGGTGGCGGGGTCGAAGGGGGGCTGCTCCCACAGGGCCGATTGAATTTGGGCCAGGGCCGGACGCACCTGTTGTTGAAGGGCTAAGGCCGTAGCGGTAGGGCGCAGCCCCGTTGCCGTGCGAACAAACAGGTCATCCCCTGTCATGCGGCGCAGGCGGGCGAGGGCATTGCTGGTGGCGGGCTGGCTCAGCCCTACTCGGTCTCCGGCGCGGGTCACGTTCTGCTCGGCCATCAGGGCGTCAAACACCACCAGCAAATTCAAGTCGATGGCCGCTAAATTGATGTGGTGAATATTGCCCATACAAATTATCCATTGGACAAATGTATTCTGCCCGATCCAGGATGAATTGGCGCAATGTTGTTGGCTGGAGCAGCCCATGAGTTTAAAGAAGCCTAACCGCGTGAATCCCCATCAACCCAAGCGAGTGGCCCTGGTCATCGCGAACCCCGCTGTCTCCACCACTACGGGGTGGCCCGTCGGGTTTTGGTGGAGTGAACTCACCCATCCCTACTACGAATTTACCGAGGCGGGTTACCACGTCGCCATGTTTAGCCCCAAGGGCGGCGAATGCCAACCCGATGCCATGTCCGACCCTCGGGATCCCTCTGGCTACTCTGCCGACGACCTGATTACCATGGGTTTCATTGCCACGCCAACCTTAGCTGAGTTGATTCAGAACACCCGCCCGGTGAGCGAAATTGACGTGCAAGCCTTTGACGCGATTGTGGTAGCGGGTGGCCAGGCTCCCATGTTTACCTTTGAAGAGGCCACGGATTTACAGAACCTGTTCAGCGCCTTCTACGAAGCTGGCAAAATTGCCTGTGCCCTATGCCATGGGGTGGCCATTTTATGCTATGCCAAACTCTCCAACGGCGACTATTTAGTTAGGGGAAAAACCGTCACCGGGTTTGCCAATGTCGAGGAAGACTTTGCCGACCAAGCGGTTTGGGAGATGAACCTTTTACCTCGCAATCAGCATGTTATGCCCTGGCGCATTGAGGATGCCCTCAAGGATCTCGGTGCCAACTATGTTCAGGCTGGGGCATGGCAAGGGTTCGCCATTCGCGATGGTAATTTGATTACGGGGCAACAAAATTTCTCCGGTGCTGCTACTGCTAAGGCTATCATTGAAGCCCTGGGCCGATGACTCGCATAGGGCAAGAAGGCGAGGGTAAATCACCCATCGTTTTTATCCATTAATTTAGTCGATTGTCGTGAGCTTAAACCGAGCTTAAGGTAACCTATGAACCTTGCATTTATCGGGGTAGGAAATGTCGGTGCTCCCCTCGCCGATCACCTCCAGAAACTGGGCCATCACGTCACCATTGCGGCCCGTGATGCCAACTCCAAATCAGTACAAGCGGCCCTAGAACGTAACCCCAACCTCACCGTAATGCCGCCGTTAGAAGCCGTAGAAGCTGCCGAAGTGGTGTTTCTGGCTACCCCTTACAGCGCCAATGCCGCCGCCCTAGCCGATCTGTCCTCGGCCTTGGGCGGTAAAGTGCTGGTGGATTGCACCAACCCCGTTGGGGCCAATCTCTCCCATGGCCTCAACAGCCAGCAATCTGGGGCAGAGGTCGTCCAAAGCCTAGCGCCCCAGGCCCACGTCGTCAAAGCTTTTACCATCTACGGCTTTGAGAACTTTGAAAACAACCGATACCCCGGCTACGGTGACCTCAAACCCGCCATGCTGATCGCCGGAAACGACCCCACCGCCAAACAAACCGTGGCCCATCTGT
>CAZWNR010000432.1:0-4083 GCA_964635665.1 uncultured bacterium
ACCGGGCCAACCTGGGTATGGAAGTGATGCACGAGCGCAATGCTCACAACTTCCCCCTTGACTTGGCCTCCGCTGGTGAAGTCACCCCCGTGACCCTCCAAGCTCCTGTCATCAACGGTTAATTCCTACGAATTGATTCCTTGATGACGTAGGAAACAAGAAGCGCTCCTCGAAAGGGGGGCGTTTCTTTCATGTCTACGGTGTGTCTGCTGCTCGATTGGGTTGTTTCGTGATCTGCTGACGTAGGTTCGTGGTTATGAAGGGTTTGATGATGGGTTTGATCGTGGCTGGGTCTTTTTTCCTAGGCGGCTGCAACTCAGGGGCCGATGATGCCGTAGCGTTCTCCTCCGCTGAAATTGCCGACGAGGGCGATTTGATTTTGGAATATGTAGAACCCCAATCGAGTGATCATGGGGAAATCTATCAACTCCTGACCGCAGATCCCTTCTATGAAGACTTAATCGGCAGTTTGAACGAAACCTTTGCGCTGCCCACCGATGTCTTCGTTAACTTTGATGAGTGTGGCGAAGAAAATGCTTACTATGACTCCGAAGCATCGACGATTACCGTGTGCTACGAGCTGGTAAAGTTTTACGCCGACAGCGCCCATGAGACCTATCAAGAAGACTATGCCCAGGAGGTCATCTACGCGGGCTTTTTTACCTTTTTCCATGAGCTAGGCCACGCCTTAGTCGATCACTACCAGCTTCCTGTTGTAGGGCGAGAGGAGGATGCCGTTGACGCCTTTGCCACGGTGCTGATGTTGCAGGCGGAGGAGGAAGATGCCGTGCTAGCGGGCATGGAGCAATTTGATCTTGATGCTACGTACGAGGCGGAACAAGAGGAACTCCCCCTGTGGGATGAGCACAGCCTCAGCGAGCAGCGGTTGTATAACGTGGCCTGCTTGATCTACGGCAGCGATCCCGATGGTTATGCCGATTTTATTGACGAGGAGTGGTTGCCTGAGGAGCGGGCCGATGGCTGTGAAGCTGAGTACGAACAAGCTGCCAACAGTTGGGATACGCTGCTAGCTCCCTATCTGAATTAGCTTAGGGTGTGGCGATAGGGTTGTAGCCTGCGTGATGCGGCTGCTTTCATACGGGGCTTATCCGTAGAATCCCTCCGGAGTGAGACGTTAGGACACAACATACTATGCTCTGCTAGGGGAGTATTGAATGTCCTAGGAATTTTTCTAGAAGGGAGTGCGCGGTGCGGGGATTTTTGATTGTGGTGGTGGGGTCGCTGGGGCTGGCCCTGCAAAATGTGCTCCTGCGGGTGGTTTTTTCAGAAAGTACGATTTTGGGCTGGTTCAATTGGGGCGGTTTTTTGTCGCCTAGTCTGTCGAACTCCCTGCTAATGCTTCATTTACGGTCAATCCTGATCCTGCCAGCAGTAATTGTCCTGTCCTATCGGCTGTATCCCACGACGACCCAAGCCCTCACGCACCTCCTCCAGCCAGAACGGCGTCCTACCCTCAGGCTATCCATTATTAGCAGCAGCTTTTTGTACCTGGCGATGGCCCTGCTGTTTGTGGCCATCGCCAGCATTCCCGCTGGGGTGGCTACGGTACTGTTTTTCATGCATCCGGTGATTACGGGGCTGTTGGCCTGGGTGGTGTTTGGCAGTCGGCCCAGTCGGCTGCGGCGGGCGGTCACGGTGGGGGTGATGCTGGGCAGTTTGCTGGTGGTGCCCAGCTTTGCCGGGAGTGCAGCCGGATCGATGTGGTTGGGGGTAGGGGCCGCCCTGGGCGCTAGTGTGGCCTATTCGTTGCAGGGGGTGCAGGCGCAGATTTGTTTCCGCCATATTCACCCCGTTCCCTTCACGTTGATTAACTTTGCGGTGATGGCGTTTTGGTCTACGCTCAGCCTTTTCTTCATCACCATTGAGGTGCTCCCAGAACGATGGCCGATGCTGTGGGCCCTGGGAGCCGTAGTGGCAGGTCTAACCTTGCTGGGGCAGCTTTGCTACAACATCGGCATTCATCTAGTGCGGGCAGCGTCGATGTCCATCGTGGCGGTCAGCAATCCCGTGTTGACCGTGACCTTAGCCTGGTTACTGCTGCAAGAAAGCCTCCAGGGACGGCAGATCTTCGGCATCGTGTTGGTGGTGGTGAGTATTGTTGCCCTCAGCCAAGAGCAGACCCCCAATCAAAAAGCCTCTGCGGCCTAGGATGTGGGCTCAGATCCTTGGTTTCTTGGCCTACCAGAAAGGCTTTTGGGTCTCCCAGCGTCAGAAACCGGGGATCTCGGGTATGCAGTTCGCCGTTATGCAGTTAAATGGGGGATGGCCAAGGCTGGGCTTTTCGGTCGGTGGATTGACCATTGATCGTTGATCCCCTTGGTTGCAGACCTTTTTGTAGCTCAACGTAGCGCAACCACCGTGGCAGACTCCGACCCTAAACCGTCTTCGGCAAACCGTTCCTTGGCCAATATTGCCGGCATTGTGGCGGTGGCAACGCTGATTAGTAAGCTGGCGGGGCTGTTTCGGCAGCAGGCGATTGGAGCCGCCTTTGCGGTGGGGCCAGTGGCCGATGCCTACAGCTTTGCCTACATTATTCCTGGCTTTTTGCTGATTTTGCTGGGGGGCATCAATGGCCCGTTCCATAGCGCCATCGTTAGCGTGGTGGCTAAGCAGGATCGCAAGGATACAGCGGCGTTGCTGGAGGCGATTAATACCCTGGTGGGGTTGGTGCTGGTAGGAATGTCCATCGCCCTGGTCCTACTGGCGGGGCCAATTATCGACACCATTGCCCCCGGCCTGGGCCAAACGGAACCCATTGCCCGCGATATTGCCGTGCTGCAACTGCGGATTATGTCGCCCATGGCCCTGTTTGCGGGGCTGATTGGCATTGGCTTTGGGGCGCTAAATGCCGATAGTCAGTTTTGGTTGCCGTCGATTAGTCCAATTTTCTCGAGCGGGGCAGTGCTGCTGGGGTTGGGGATTCTCTACGGAGTGGTGGGGGCGAATATTACCAACGCCGACTATTTTCTGCTGGGCGGAGCGGTGCTGGCGGGGAGCACCCTGGCGGGGGCAGTGTTGCAATGGTTGGCGCAGCTTCCGGCCTTGTTGAAGTCCGGTTTAGGCCGACCCCGGCTGCGGTTTGATTGGCGGCTACCGGGGGTACAGGATGTCTTTAAAGTGCTGATTCCGGCCACGCTGTCGTCGGGGATGCTGCAAATTAACCTGTTTACAGACTTGTTTTTTGCCTCGTTTATTCCTGGTACGGCGGCGGCTTTGAGCTATGCCAATTTGCTGATCCAAACGCCGTTGGGGATTATTTCCAACGTGATTTTGGTGCCCTTTTTGCCCGTGTTTGCTCGCCTTGCCGCCCCCGAACATTGGCCCGAACTCAAGGATCGCATTCGCCAAAGCCTGCTGTTTACCGCATTGACCATGCTGCCGCTAGGGGCGCTATTTATTGTGCTGGCCTCCCCCATTGTGCGGGTGATTTATGAACGGGGAGCCTTCGACGCCGATGCCTCAGCCATGGTGACATCGCTGCTGATGGTCTATGGCCTTGGCATGTTTGTCTACCTAGCGCGGGATGTGCTGGTGCGAGTGTTCTACGCCATGGGTGATGGCCAAACCCCCTTTCGCATTAGCCTGTTCAATATTGTGCTGAACGGGGTGCTGGATTTCTTTTTCATCCGCTGGATGGGCGCACCAGGCTTGGTGTTGGCCACCGTGGGGGTGAATGTGTTCTCCACCCTGGCATTGACGGCCATTTTGCATCGTCGCCTGCGAGGGCTACCGTTGCTGGAATGGGCTGGACTGATTGGTCTGTTAGCGGGACTCAGCGCCATCTCAGGAACGGCGGCCTGGGGCACTCTCCAAGGGCTAGAGCGCTGGCTGGGCACCGCAGGTATTGGCCCCTTGCTTCTGCAACTCCTGGTTCCTGGTGGCGTGGGCATCCTGGTCTTTATCCTAGGAGCCTCAGTACTGCCTATCCCCGAAGTGCGGCAACTGGGACAACGCCTCAGCCAGCGCTTCCGCCGCCGTTAGATCGGGATATCGTCCCTGGGTAAGGCAACGTTGGGGCGCACTGCGGTGCGCCCGTACGGGGGGCTTTGTCCTAAATCAGGA
>CAZWNR010000433.1:0-4076 GCA_964635665.1 uncultured bacterium
GGCACCAGCAGGGAATGGTCGATCAGGGGGGCGAGGTCGATGACGTCTGAGGTTGAAAATAATCCTGGGGGCATGGCTGGTCTCCTTGGTATCGATGTATCGATGGACTCCTGCTTTGGTGATCCTATCCGGCGAGGGGGCCGTCCTATCCCCTTGGCCGCATCCAGAGCTTTGTCTTCTAACGGTTCAGACGGAAGATCCCCCGCAATCCCCCTACCCTGGGGGAAGCCGCAAACGTCTATGGGAAGAGGGACTTTGAGGCGGACTCAGATCCTCCTTTCCACGGGGGCAGAGCGGATTCCCCAACGGTTGCCTACGCCCTATCCCCTTGCCTACGCCCCAACATCCTGATTGAATAGGGGCATCAAAAAATGAACTTTTATAAACGGAGAGTTCTCCATGTACATCGTGCAGATTGCTTCGGAATGCGCTCCGGTAATTAAAGCTGGGGGGCTGGGCGATGTGGTCTATGGCCTCAGCCGCGAGCTCGAAACGCGGGGCCACTGCGTTGAGATCATTCTGCCGAAGTACGACTGCATGCGCTACGACCACATTTGGGGGATGCACGAGGCGTACTGCGACCTAGTTGTGCCCTGGTATGGCACCGATATTCTCTGCGATGTGCATTGCGGCTGGGTGCATGGGCGGCTGTGCTTTTTCATTGAGCCCAAGTCCTGGGAGATGTTCTTCAACCGGGGCTGCTACTACGGCTGCGACGACGACCCGATGCGGTTTGCCTTTTTTAGTAAGGCGGCCATGGAGTTTCTTCTCCGCAGCAACAAACGCCCGGATGTGATTCACTGCCACGACTGGCAAACCGGGCTGATCCCCGTCATGCTGTTCGAGATTTACAAGTACAACGGCATGGAGTTCCAGCGGGTGCTCTACACCATCCACAACTTCAAGCACCAGGGCATCGCCGGAATCGACATCCTAGAGGCCACCGGCCTGAACCGACCGGAATACTACTTCCAGCCCGGACGGCTGCGCGATAACTTCAACCCCTTCGCCATCAACTTCATGCAGGGGGGCATCACCTACGCCAACCATGTCAACACCGTGTCGCCGTACCATGCTTGGGAAGCTCAGCACACCGACCAGGGCTTTGGTCTAGGGCACACCCTACATGCCCATCAGCATCGGTTTTCCGGCATCCTCAACGGCATTGACTACGACGTGTGGAACCCGGAGATGGATCGCTACATTCCCCACCATTACGGCATTACCACCTTTGAAGACAAGGCCCTGAACAAAAAGGTACTGCGGGAACGGCTGATGCTGGCCCACGGTGATAAGCCCGTCGTCGCCTTCATTGGCCGCCTGGATGACCAAAAGGGGGTTCACCTCGTCCACCACGCCATTTACTACACCCTGGCGCGGGGCGGGCAGTTTGTGCTGCTGGGTTCCGCCACCGAAAAGGGCATCAACGACTGGTTCTGGCACGAAAAACTGCACCTCAACGACAACCCCGACGTGCATTTGGAACTGGGCTTCAACGAAGAACTAGCCCACCTGATCTACGCCGGATCCGACATGATCGTGGTGCCCAGCAACTTTGAACCCTGCGGCCTCACCCAGATGATCGGCCTCAGGTACGGCACGGTGCCCATCGTGCGCGGCGTGGGTGGTCTGGTCAACACCGTGTTTGATTGGGACTACGACGGCTACCACGAACAGGAGGAGCGCAACGGCTTTGTGTTTTTCCAAAGCGACACCGTGGCCCTAGAGTCGGCCATGAACCGCGCCTTCGACATCTGGGAAAAAGAATCCAAACTCTTCCAGAAAATCGCCCAACAGGGGATGCAGTACGACTTCTCCTGGAACCATCCGGGTCAAGACTATGTGGAGGTGTATGACTATATACGTCACAAATAGACGTTACCGATAGACGTTACAAATGGCTTCCGGGGGAGACATCGCTGATGGTTTGGCGGACAAATTGGGCACCCTTAGAGCAACACAACCACAGTGCCCCTTCATGACCGTGAGTTTTGATGTTCCTCCGCCACCCCCATCTCCCCTCAGCCGCGCTAAATTGCTGGAAGGGCAAGGCAACGCCCTATACGCCATTGGTCGCTATGGGGAAGCTCTCAATCGCTTTGAAGCCTGTTTAGCCCTGCAACCTAATCAGCCTGAGGTCTGGACGCTGCACGGTTTTTGCTTGGCTGCGCTCAAACGCTTTGAGGACTCTGTGCAGAGTTTTGACCGAGCCATTGCTCTCAATCCTAAGTACGCCCTGGCTTGGCATGGCAAGGGACACGCCCTTGGCAAGCTTAGTCACTTTGAGGAAGCCGCCACCCATCTTCAAGAAGCTGTCCTGCTCAATCCTACCGATAGCAAGGCCTGGTATAACCTAGGCACTGCCCAAAACCAACTTCGCCAATATCCATCGGCGGTGCTGAGTTTTGAGCAAAGTATAAAACTCAATCCCCAAGACCATCGAGCCCGCTATAACCAAGGCGTTGCCTACTGCGGCATGCATCACTACGAAGAAGCCCTTGCAGCCCTAAAGTTGGCCCTAGATCTCAAGCCCTCGGCCCATTACATCTGGAATCAGCGGGGGACGGCCCTGATTCAGTTGGGGCGCTATGAAGAAGCGATTGCCAGCTTTGATGCCTCCCTGCTGCACCATGCCGATAATCCCAATGCCTGGTACGGTAAAGCGCGCACCTATGCCATGGCCGGAAACTTAGAACAGACCTTAAAAAATCTCTACCGTACCTTTGTCCTCAGCCCCTACGTCTACAAGGTCATGGTGCAGATCGATGTCCATTTTGATGGCGTGCGCGATCATCCTCAATTCCAAAAGCTGCTGGATACCTAGCACCCCAAACCCTTGATCTGCCCTGGGTTGTATTACCTCGCTGGGGGGCAAGACTCCTTAGTTTTCCCCAGATTCTTTACGCTGCCCGGATCACCCTGGCCTCCGGGGCAACGAGATGTCTCCCGAAGATCTGCTACCGTTGGGGGAACAGTTGCACATCCTGGGTATGAGTCTACTCTGCATTAGCAATGGCCATGGCGAAGACATCATTGCCGTACGGGTGCTGAAGGAACTGCGACAGCTACCGGGGGCTCCGGCCATTTCTGCCCTGCCCATCGTGGGGGAAGGCGGAGCGTACCAAAAACTCGGAATTCCCATCGTCGGGCCAACCCAAACCATGCCCTCTGGTGGATTTATCTACATGGATAAGCGCCAGATGCTGCGGGATGTGCAGGGGGGGCTGGTGGGCCTCACCCTCAACCAACTCAAAACCCTGCGGGACTGGGGGCGTGGCGGAGGGCAGGTGCTGGCGGTGGGGGATATTGTGCCCTTGGCCATGGCCTGGGCCAGTGGGGCTGAGTATGCCTTCCTGGGTACCGCCAAGTCAGAATATTTCGTGCGTAATGAATCGGGCCGCCTACCCAACCGTCCCTGGTTAGAAGGCCGCACCGGATCGGTCTACCTACCCTGGGAGCGCTCGCTGATGGGGCATCGCCGCTGTCGGGGGGTGTTTGTGCGAGATCAGATTACCGCCGATTACTTGCAGCGATGCGGGGTAAAGGCCAGCTATCCTGGCAACCCGATGATGGATGGCCTAGAGGCCACGGCAGAAAAGCTGGCTCGCCTCACCGCCGCCTTCTCCCCCGCTGAAGCCGTGCTCACCCTGGTTTTAATGCCCGGTTCCCGCGCCCCCGAAGCTTTTGATAACTGGCAGCGACTATTGATCGCCCTGGATAGTGTGGCCCAAGCCTTCCCTGATCGACAGGTACGGGGCCTAGCCGCCATTGCCCCTACCCTCAACCTAGCGGTTCTCAAAGATGCCCTGATCGACGCCCAATGGCAACCGGAAGCTGGATCGCTTCCGGCCTTTAGTCGCCACAATAGTCGACTAGTGCTCACCAACGATGCCTTTGCCGAGTGCCTCCACTTGGCCGATGCCGCCCTGGCCACCGCAGGCACCGCCGCCGAGCAGGCCGTAGGGCTAGGCAAGCCGGTGTTGACCGTTCCCGGCCCAGGGCCACAGTTTACCTACGCCTTTGCCGAGGCCCAGGCCCGCTTGCTTGGGCCATCCATTGTTTTGGTAGAGACCCCC
>CAZWNR010000434.1:0-4072 GCA_964635665.1 uncultured bacterium
GTCTCAGCCTCATCAAGAATGTAAACATCGTCAGGCACTTCAATGGTGGTATTGAGCCCTTCAGCCTCGTTGATCAGCGTAACCTTGTAGGTTGCCATGATGCTATCCTCTCATCAAATACATAGCAGATATCCGCTGGAAAACATCCTGAGAATCAGGGTTCTAGGGATTCTTCCAGGCAGATCTAACACATTTCTGATACTACGGGAAAACCTGATACCTGTCTTCTCTTTTTCTCGACTGGCTGAACGGGATTCGTAATCAAAACCATAGGATATTGATCGGTTTACTTATAGGTGTTGCAGCGACACGATGCCAGACTCAGGGGCATTGAGGCCATCTGGAATGGGACCAAGGTCAGGAAACTCACCAATAAATTTCACCTCTGGATGCAGCCATAGATTCCATTGATCGTAAACACACTCCTGGATGTAGCGAATCAGCCGATAGACATCTTCGGCCTTGGCGTTTCCGAGGTTTAGAATGAAGTTCGCGTGGCGCTCTGCCACCTGAGCATTACCGATCTGATACCCCTTCAGACCCGCTTTCTCAATGAGTCCGCCAGCCGTATGGGGCAAGGGATTACGAAACACGCTGCCGCAGTTGGGCCAATCGTAGGGTTGGGTGGAGCGCCGCCGATTCAGCCCTGCCAGCGTATCTGCACTCACCATCGCTGGATCGTGGCCAGGTTCTAGTTGAAAGGTGGCCTCTAAGACCACCCGATGCGCCCCTTGCAGAGCCGATGTGCGATAGGCAAAGGCCAACTCCTGGGGGCTTAGATCCATCCGTCCAAGCCTAGGGTCGAGCACCGTGGCGGATACTAGGCAATCTGCCGTGCAGCCCCCGTGGGCTCCAGCATTCATCACCACGGCCCCACCTACGGTACCCGGAATCCCTACCGCCCACTCCAGTCCTCGCCAACCTCGCTTTGCGGCCTTCCAGGCGAGGGTTGGCAGGGGCTCCCCAGCGGCCACCGTCACCCGTCCCTGGTCGTCGTCAAACCGAGTGCTGCGCCAGCGGCGCGTACAAATAACCAGGCCAGGCAGGCCGTGGTCGCTGACCAGTAGGTTTGATCCGGCCCCCAGAATTGTGAACGGCAGTTCCCGTTCTAGGGCATGGGCAATCCAGTGATCAAATTCCTGCCTTTGCCGGGGCATGACTAACAACTCTGCTGTGCCGCCCACCCGAAAGGTGTTGAGTTTCTTCAACGACGCTTGGGACAGGAGATCAGAGATAGGTAGATCGCTGTTGGTGGTCGAAATCATAGCTCTGATACTCATCGCCCCTAGCTGTGGGACGGATCACGGCGGCCTCTATTCCCCACATCCCCTAGCAGGCCTCCTGGAGAAAGGGAGCCTCCGCCTCCGCCTCGGCGTAGTGGGCCATCACCTGGGGAATAATTTGATTGAGATTGCCGGCCCCCATAAACAATACCAGGTCGCCTGGTCGTAGGCTGCTGGTCAAGACGTTCTGAATGTCGTCGAGGGTGTGGCCGTATCGCACTCCTGGATGATTTTGGGCCACGGCGTCGGCCACCTGCCGTCCAGAGACGCCATAGGTGTTGGCTTCCCCAGCGCTGTAGATATCTGCCATGATCACCTGGTCGGCATCGGTAAAGGCGTCAGCGAAGTCGCTCAGCAGTGCAGCGGTGCGGCTAAAGCGATGGGGCTGGAACACCGCCACTACCCGCCGTTCCTCTGGCCCCGCCAGCTTAGATACCGTAACGGACTGGCCAATGCTGAGGCGAGCCGCTGCTAGGGTGGCACGAATTTCGCTGGGGTGGTGAGCATAGTCGTCTACAAAGCGAATGCCGCCGTAGCTGCCCCGATGCTCGAAACGACGACGTGCCCCGCAAAACTGGCTCAGACTATCGGCAATGGCCTCGAAGGAAATCCCCAGATGGCGACCGACGGCCACGGCAGCCAGGGCATTGCTGAGGTTGTGCTCGCCCAAAAGACGCAGGCTGAGTTCTCCGAGGGGCTTACCCCGCTCCCAGATCGTGGCGCTGGTGCCATTGGGAGCAAACTGAATGTCGGTAGCCACGTAGGTTGCCCCGGTTGCGGGGTTCAGGCTGTAGGTTAGGGCAGCTTGGAGGTTCGTCCGCACCACCTCGCAGTCTACACAGGTTACCAACACCTCACACTGGCGCTGAAACTGCCGAAAAATGCGGATCACATCCTCTAGGTCGCGATAGTGATCGGTGTGGTCTAGCTCAATATTAGTAACAACGCCGATGGCCGCAGAGAGTTTCGCTAGGGTGCCGTCCGACTCATCGGCCTCGGCCACCAGATACTCACTGCGACCTAGGCGGGCGTTGCCGCCCCAGCTCGACACCTCACCCCCCACTACAATGGTGGGATCCAGGCCAGCCTGGAGCAGCATTTGGCTAATCATACTGCTAGTGGTGGTTTTGCCGTGGGTGCCCGCCACCGCCACACTGCGATAATCATTAATAAGAGCGGCCAGCACGTCTGAGCGGTGGTAGATTGGACAGCCCATCTCAAGGGCAGCTTGATACTCTGGGTTGTGGTCATCAATGGCCGTGGAACAGATGACCTGGGGCGTGACGTCCTTAGAGCAAGGCGCATCCGTGGGGGATGGAGCAGCAAAATACTGGAGATTGGCCGATTCCTGCTGCCAAAAAATATGGGCTCCAGCCTCCTGCAAACGGCGGGTGATATGGCTCAGGCGCAGGTCTGATCCCGACACAGGAATACCCCGTTTTGTTAGGATATAGGCCAAAGCCGACATGCCAATGCCGCCAATCCCCACAAAATGGAACGGCCTGCCGTTAAAATCTACAGAATTCGGCATCTTTCACTCCTTGCACAACACCACACCACACCACGTATCAGGCGTCATCATAGCAAGATTTGCTGGATTGGCCCCAAAATCGAAGCGGTGGTTTCCTCAAAAATTAGCGATGATTGTACCCTAGGATCTCCAAATTCTTAGTCGCCTAGCTCGCCGCAATTGAAACAACCCTAATCCCAGGTTCAGCGTAAACTTCCCAGGGGTTAGGGTTTTCCGGTAGAAGCTAGGACCTGAGCCAGGGCAGAAAAAAGATTTATACAGATCCTCTATATCCCCCAGACCCCTGCCTCAGGAACGCTTATTATCTTTTCTCTCAACTTGCCGCAAACCCGCCACCGACGACCCTAGCACTCCCGCCCAGCCTGCCGACCAAGGCCTGATCCCCACTCCCCTGGGCGGAGAAGCGATGCTCCTCCGGTTAGGGTAGGATTCGCTATTAAAGTGGATCATCCTTTGCGATATTATGGTTTCGTCTAAGAATAGATACTTAGTCTGAGTACAACAGAGGGTTAAACGCAGTGATTAGAGTAGCCATTAACGGGTTTGGCCGCATTGGGCGGAACTTTTTGCGGTGTTGGTTAACGCGGGAAAACAGTGGGCTTGAGATCGTTGCCATCAACGATACCTCGGATCCAAAAACCAACTCTCACCTGTTGAAGTACGACTCCATGCTGGGTCGTCTTGATGCCGACATCCAGGCCGGGGAAGATACCCTAATCGTCAACGGTAAAACCATCAAGTGCTACTCGGATCGCAACCCCAACAACCTGCCCTGGGCAGCCTGGGATGTTGACCTCGTCATCGAAGCCACCGGGGTTTTTGTGAGCGAAGAGGGTGCCTCCCGCCACATTGAAGCCGGGGCTAAGAAGGTTCTGATTACCGCTCCTGGTAAGGGTGGCGGCATCGGCACCTACGTGATGGGCGTTAACCACGCAGACTACAGCCACGACGCCTTCAACGTGATCAGCAACGCCAGCTGTACCACCAACTGTTTGGCTCCTGTGGTGAAGGTGCTGCACGAGAGCTTCGGTATCATCAAAGGCACCATGACCACCACCCACAGCTACACCGGTGACCAGCGTTTGCTGGATGCCAGCCACCGCGACCTGCGTCGGGCTCGCGCTGCTGCGCTCAACATTGTGCCCACCACCACCGGGGCCGCTAAGGCCGTAGCTCTGGTCATCCCCGAAATGGCGGGCAAGCTAAACGGTATTGCCCTGCGGGTGCCCACCCCCAGGGCAATACCGTTTAGCTTGCC